>JAFPED010000142.1 GCA_017423565.1 Prevotella sp.
CAAAGGACTGGCTGATCGGCGGTCAGAACGTTGCAATTTACGGTACCAACCCTGCTGCCATCAATGGTGGTGACGTTGAGAATACCGGTATTGAAATTGCTCTTACTTGGAACGACAGAATTGGCAAGGACTTCAGCTACAACATTGGCGTGAACTTTGCTACTAATAAGAATAAGGTAACGCGTATCGCTAACCAGAATAAATACATCAATGGTCCTAGTGGCGTTCTCTCACAGGGTACTGAATACATCTATCGTGCTCAGGAAGGCTTCCCCATCGGTTACTTCTATGGTATGTCATACAGCGGTATCTGGCAGAACCAGGAGCAGATCGATGCTGCTCGTCAGGCTGGTAAGGCCGTTCTTGACAATGCACAGCCTGGTGACTGTATCTGGGATGACTATAATGGTGATGGTGTGATTACCTACGCCGAAGGTGAGGGCTGTGACCGTCATGAGATTGGTAATCCTAACCCAGACATTATGCTTGGTGTGAACCTCGGTCTGCAGTGGAAGGGCTTCGACTTTGCTGTAAACGGTGCAGGTGCATTCGGTCAGCAGATCATGCGTTCTTACCGTTCATTCTCTGATGCTCCTTATCAGAACTATGATACCACGATCCTGAACCGTTGGGTTGGTGAGGGTACTTCAAACACTCAGCCACGTGTTTCTGCTACCGGTCACCAGAACACCAACTGGGTATCAACCCGTTACATGGAGGATGCTGACTACTTCAAGATCAAGACCGTTACACTCGGTTATGATTTCAAGCACATCTGGAAGTCTTGTCCTCTGCAGCAGCTCCGCTTCTATGTTCAGGCTCAGAACCTGATCACCTTCACTGGTTACACTGGCCTCGATCCTGAGGTAGGTAACTCAGCCGGTGGTAATGGCTGGGCATCTGGTGTTGACCTGGGTCTTTACCCGCCATCTCGTACTTATCTTGTAGGTGCAAGTATTAAATTCTAATTCGCTAATTAAGTTATGAAGAAATATATTTTATTTTCAGCAGCTGTTTTTTCAGCGACTTTGTTTACAGCCTGTAACGACATGCTGGACACCGATCCTCGTGTTACAGAGTTGACAGCGGCTACATTCCCTGGTAAGCCAGGAGATGTTGATGCTCTGAATGCAGCTACCTACAGTATCATGAATACGCTGGGTGGCGGTGATAATAGTGGTGTATGTAATAATCCTTTCTATTGGTGGGAGATGATGTCGGACAACTGCTATGGAAGTGGTGGTCTGCAGGATAATGTTAATAAGTCACTGCATCATTTCACAACGGCAAGTGCTAACCAGTATGAGGCTAACTTTATCCTTCTCTATGGTGGTATTTCACGTGCCAATAACCAGATTGAGACCATCGATAACGTGACTTGGACTGACGCTCAGAAGCCGCTGCGTAATCAGCTTCTTGGTGAGGCCTTCTTCATGCGTGGTCTTTACAATCTGTGGCTGACTCAGTTGTACGGCGATGTACCTCTGATTACGGGAACCGTTATTACCGACGAGATGCAGCAGCAGGTAAGTGCTGAAGATGTCATCTATCCACAGATTATTGCTGACTTCGTGTCTGGTATGAACCTCATGGATGTAGCATCAGGCTATGGTCTGCAGGGCGATGGTCATGCCACCAAGTATGCTGCTGAGGCTATGTTGGCCCGTGCCTATATGTTCTGGGCTGGCTTCTATAAGGGTGTAGGTGAGCTGGCTTCTGGCTCAGCTCCTGCTATCAGCCTGACAGACCGTAATGGTGAGGCTATTGCTCAGGAGGGTTGTAGCGCATCTTCTATTTCTCAGACTGATGTTGTCAGCTATTTGAAGGACATCGTTTCAAGCGGTCGTTTCAAGCTCCTGGAGGACTTCCGTTCACTCTGGCAGTATTCTAACAGCTTCCTTTGGGATGAGGCTCATGATGACGCAGGTCATGCATATAAATTCATCGCTGACATGAAGCGTGAGAACTGCTTCGACCAGCCTGGCATGGGTAATGGCAACGATGAGGAAATCTTCCAAATTCAGTTCCTGAATGCTTCTAAGTGGGCCATTGGTGGTACTTACAATAACCCGCGTATGTATTCTAACTATCTGTCTTGCTTCTGGGGTCTTCGTAACGGTGCTACCAATGATAATGGTAAGCG
>JAFPED010000143.1 GCA_017423565.1 Prevotella sp.
CTGGTCGTTGGATGTGCCGTGACTGTCGAAGAAATCAACATAGGGCTGCACGTCGGCGGCAGTGAACGGCTGGTCACTGCGGTTACGCTCATTAAGGCTGTCCAGACCACGACGCATGGCATCGTACTGGCTCTTACTGGTACATGCTGACAAGAGCAGGAACAACAGAAGGATATGGGGTAGTTTCCTCATTACACCATTAAGGAAATATTACTTAACCTTACTGGTGAGTGGTGAGCGTATGCCCTTCATGCCAGTGAGGTATGCCTTGGCAGAACCAAAACGAAGGAACATGTCGAGACGTACAGGTATGTGATTGGCATCGTCGGTTACGAAGAAACGTATTATCTCTTTTGTCTGACCATCTTCACGCTCCATGAACGACATGACGAGGCAGCGATATTTTGCCGAGCCATTCTTCATCTCTATGGTTTCCTTGCCTTTATAAATCAGCCAAGTGTCCTGCAGATGTCGTCCATCGGCTATGGGTAATGTGATTTTCTGTCCTACCTTCAGGGTTGATGCATCAAAGTTTCGTGCACGGAGATAGATGCTCATCATGTCATAGACGCACTTGCCTGGGTCGGTATTCTTCCACAGATGCTCACCACTGCTGGTCAGCTCGTGCTGGCGAAGATGACACTTACCGTTAGGATAGGTGTACCATATCTCATCCACATAGTAGCGGTCGCCTTCTAATGCACCTTTGCGATGATAGAGAGGTGAGAGGTTCATGGTGCTATAAGTCAGCAACGTATCGCGCATGACAAACATATTGTCGAGCTTATTGTTACCGCGTGTTATGAGGCTGCTGCGATAGGCATCCTGTCCCTTATAACGTGACTTGACGGTTGACATGGATGCTGTTCCTACTTTTACCCATACGAACTGCCAGTTGAAGTAGAGGTCGTATGAGAGGAACTCACCTGACTGGAATGCAGTATTGGTGATGCCACACTGTGCGTATGAGTTAACGGGGAATGACAAAAGAACAACAAAACACAATGCTGCCCATGGCCGTATCATCATATTCATCATTTTCTTTTTCATATTCTTATCTCCTATATTTTTTCCTCGTGATAGAACCGCGAGACACTGTTGTTTTATTTATTAGGCGTTTTTAAGGTTAGGACGTTTAATGCCGTGCGTTATTTTTTGGAATTTTAAACCTTTTTTTATCGTCGTAGTTCCACTGCGAGTCACAGGTTTCTACCTTTTGTATTCTTCTGGAATTTCAATGCCAAGTTTCTCAGCACGTTCGGCATTACGGTTCTTCAGCTTCTTCTGTTGCTCTCCTTTCTGCTTGGTAATGTCGGCAGGCTTCTGTTCGTTACGTGGCCTTGCCGTGAGGTTCCAGCGTTCAGTGACATCCCATTTAGCTTTACACTCTATAACCTCCGGATAGTAATAGACATCCTCGGGCTGACGGTCGGCATCGTAGTCTCCTGTATCCCATACACCATTGCCATTGGTATCGACAAAGGCACTGAGGAAATACTTACCTGGTTCTACGTAATAAAATTCTGCTGTTCCGTCAACGGGTCGTGTCTCTTTGACCATATCCCCACTCTGATTAAGCAGATGGACCACCAGCAGGTTATTGTCTGCTCCGCTGAGTTGTACGAAGAGTGTGGAGTATTCGTCAAGTGACTTGATTTTGATACCTTGTTTGAAGGGGTCGTTGACCAGTCCATAGATATCCTCGAAGGCGGCAGAGTCGATTTCAAGACTATACTCCATCTCCGGCCGCCACTCTGCCCGTAGCTCATAGGTTCTTGGCAGTGAGTCTTTTGGTGCAAACTCGAAGGGTGTACGATACCACAGTGAGTCCACCTTAGTATAAAGATGTATGCCTGCCGTATCGAGTCTGGTTAATGGCGTGGGGAATACTACTGTAACATTCTTATCAGGATCCATGGACGACATATTGCTCCACTGTGGTGTCAGTGGTTTCTCCTTATAGATGCTGTCGTAGGCCTTGCCACGTTTCTTGTTCTTCTCTTGGTCTTTGAGCCATTTCTCTATTTCTTTCTGTTTGTCTTTGAGGCGTTTCTCGTAGGACACCTTGGGCAGTGCCTCAAAGGTGTCAACATGATTGACGAGTGCACCCGTAGAGTCAGAAATAAGGTATTGCAGTTCCATGCGGAGGGTGTCCTGGTTGACGAGCATGGTATCGCGCAGCCAGTAGGTAATGGTGTCGTGCTTGGCATTAGCCTCAACGATAAATGCTTCGTCGCTATTGAAGTTCAGGCCTCGCACACGTGGTATCTCAGGATTTCCATAGCTGAAATACATCTTGATGCGGTTAGGCTCATTACGTTCCCTCTTCACGAGGTAGCGGTTGGTCTGCTCATGCTGGAAGGACAACAGGACGATGTCGTCAGGAAAATAGTGAATATAAGGTATGCGCATGATGCTATCGATGTGTAGAGAGTCGCGCCAGATGGTATCCTGTCTTATGTCTGGTTTTGACGAAGGAACGAATGTCTGGTGTGAGAAGGCAATATTCTCACTCAGCTGGTTGAACACATAGTCTCCGTCAGCATCCTGTAGGGCATAAGCCCGATAAGTTCCTGGTGCCACACCTTTAATGACGAAGTGACCACGACTATCGGTACGTGACACTCGCTGCAGGGGTTTGGTCTTGAAGACAGAGTCGCTTAGGTCGTCGTATAGTCCTACCATGATACCCTTGACAGGTTCCAGGTCCTTTGCATTCAGTACGGTGCCCGACACTTCGAACGTATCTATTTGCTCGCCAGTAGAGAAGGTATAGGTATAGTTACCCAAGGGGTTGCCTTCGTTGTTATCGGTGATGGCATCCGAGAAGTCAATGGTATAGGTAGTATTAGGCTTGAGCGAGTCCTTCAGTTCGACAATGATTTTCTTACCGGCACTCTTTATCTCCGGCATCTCTAACTGTGGGGGTGACACGATAACCTTGTTCGTAGCATCCTCTATCTTGATGTATTCATCGAACAGTATGGTAATCTTCTGTGCTGTCACGTTAGTGGAGCGGTCTAAGGGAGTAGAGCCAATGATACGTGGTGGCTTGTCGTCGAACCATCCGCCATCGGGTGAACCCATGCGTGCACAACTGGAGATGAGTAATGACAAATGGGTAATGAGAAATACTGCAAGCAGCACTCCTGCACCTCCTCGTAGGCTAAGTCCCGTCCGCTTCTGCATGGCGTCGGTCCATTTTTTTATTTCTTTACTCACATTACTCATCCGTCATTTACCGTTTTATTATTTTTCATTAAGATGGAGCAGTTGCTCCAAGATGTCACGTGAATTACTCAGTCGAGGCACCTTGTTCTGACCTCCCAGCTTGCCACGCTGACGCATCCAGTCAGTAAACAGTCCTTTACGTGCTGCTATCAGCTCTAATGGCTGCAGGGTAATATCCTTATGTCGCTTTGCCTCGTAGTCGCTGTTGAGCTCCTGCAGTTTTTTATCCAGCAGTGTGGCAAACTCTGCCAAGTCCTTCGGAGGCTTGGAGAACTCAATGATCCACTGGTGGCGACACTTGGCATTAGCATCCATGAATACAGGTGCAGCGGTATATTCCAGCACCTCGGCTCCTGTCTGCTGGCAGGCATAGGCTAATCCCTGCTCTGCATTATCGACAATGAGCTCCTCGCCAAAGGCATTGATAAAGCTCTTGGTACGTCCTGTGATGACAAACTTATAGGGATTAGTGCTGGTGAAACGTACGGTGTCGCCTATCATGTAACGCCACAAGCCACACGTGGTACTGATGATCATGGCATAGTTTCTACCCGTCTGTACAGCCCAGAGAGGCATGATCTCAGACGTTTCCATGTCCATAAACTCATAGAACACGCCATAGTCGAGCATGAGAAGCATGGACTTGTCGGCAGGGTCATCCTGTATGCCAAAGAATCCTTCGCTGGCATTATAGGTCTCCATGTAGTGCATGTTTGGCGTGGTAATCAGCTGCTCATACTGCTTTCGATAAGGCGTGAAGGCCACTCCACCATGGAAGAACACCTCCAAGTTTGGCCATACCTCCTCCAGATGAGTCTTTCCGCTAAGCTCCATCATGCAGTTCAACACAGAGAGCATCCACGAGGGAACACCTGATATGTTGGTGACATTCTTTGTCATTGCTATCTTGGCTATCCGTTCACGTTTTGTCTCAAAGTCGCTTAAGAGTGCTGTCTTCTTGTCGGGCACGCGTACCAAATTGGCCAATGGGTTGATATTCTCTATCAGTATGGCTGAAAGGTCGCCCACCAGTGATCCTGGCAGGTTATAGTTTGGTGCATGACTGCCACCCAGGATGAGTGCTCTACCGTCGAAGAGACGTGACTTGGGGTTGTTACGCAGATAGATGGAGACGGAGTCCTTGCCGCCTGCATAGTGTATGTTCTGCAATCCCTCGCTGCTGACAGGAATAAACTTTGACTTGTCGTTGGTGGTGCCGCTTGACTTGGCATACCACTTCACTCTGCCTGGCCACAGGACGTCACGCTCTCCATGACGCATGCGGTCAATGTCTTCCTTCAGTTCCTCGTAGGAGTTCACGGGAGTATGTTTGATGAAATCATCATAGCCTTTAGCTTGGCTAAAGAGATGATTTCGTCCGTATTCCGTGTCTTTTGCTTTCTGTAACAAAGCGGTCAGCACCTGCCTCTGCAACTGCTCACCTTGCGTCTGATGCCGTTCCAATTCCTTGATACGTGGCGTAAACGCATGTTTTACTATACTTGTTAAACTCATTTCAATTGGCAAAGGTAATCATAAACTTTCGTATCTTACATACCTTTTACATTTTTTTATACAATAATCAAGTAGTTATTCCAGACGGAGACGAGCTACCAACGGAAGGTGGTCGCTGAAACCTCGACGGTAACGAAAACCATTGAAAGTTCGAAAAGGTTTTACGCCTCCAAACTTAGGGTCCTCTTCCAAAAGGAATGGCTGGTCGTTGACATAGCAAGTATCGGCAGGAAGCGACGGACTGGTGAAGATATGGTCAAGACTTCGCCATAGCCCCTGAAAGCGATAGGTGCCTTTAGCCCCATGATGTCCTGTTGCATGGCGTGAGACGTTTTTCAGTCCGTTACCTTCTATATATTGCAGTGAGACATCAGACAGATAGTCATTGAAGTCGCCTGCCACCAGTATGCGTGCATCTGGCGACAGGGCACGCAGTGAATCGACAGACTGCATCAGTCTATGTGCTACCTGCTGCCTATAAGGTCGTGTCTGCTGCTCTCCGCCATAACGGCTGGGAGCATGAACGACAAAGACATGCAGCGTGTCGCCTGACTGTACACGTCCACTGACATAAAGGATGTCACGAGTAGGTCGCATCCCTTCCAATGGTGTGATACGAATAGAGTGATGATGAAGATACTGGAAAGAGAAAGGCTGATAAAGCAGTGCTACATCCAGTCCACGTACGTCAGGCGACGAGGTGATGATGTATTCGTAACCGGCATGACGCAAGAGTGACCTTTTTGCCAAGTCGTTTACCACACTGTCGTTTTCTACTTCTACCAACGCTACCAAATCGGGTAGCTGATAGTTTATGGTGTCAGTAGAACAGGAAATAATGGTTCGCCCTATGTTGTCGAGCTTACGCCAATAACGACGTGGTGTCCATTGCCTGGCGGATGTAGGCAGGAATTCCTGATCATTCTTCAGGGAGTCATGCCTGCAGTCAAAGAGATTCTCACAATTCAGTTCTACAAACGTAAGGAATCCTGACAGTAACAACGAGGCAATGGACACCATGTTATTAACTTTTTTAGGTTTTTACCATTTACTGGTTTTCTATTTCTGCAAAGGCAGCAGCTTCAGCTTCGGCTATGATTTCTTCACGGGTCTTCTCTACCGGGACGGCTTTTATGTCCTCTAACGAGAACTCATCATCTGACAACAAAGGCTCTTCTTTCTGAGGTTGTTCTTCAGTCATACTGACAACTTCCTGTTCATGATGCTGAATGATGAAGTCTTGTTGCTGTTCAAAATCAGGGACCACCTGCACCGGTTCTTCCTCCATCTTCGTACGTTCTGTCTTGGCAGCAAAGATGGCATCAATGAATTGTGGCTCACGACGAAGGCGCTGCAAGGTCTCTTTCGAGGCCAACTGCTGACTCTCCTTCTTGGAATAGCCTTTGCCTTTGTTTCCCTCAATACCTTCGATGACTGCCATGTACTCGAATATTGGACTACCAGTGTCATCCTTCGACTGCATGACTTGCCTGAACTCCATGCGCACACGGTTCTTTTGTGTCCATTCCAACAGCTTCGACTTGAAGTTAACCTCCTTGTAGGCTACCTTATCTATATTGATAAGCTGTTTGAGAATGCGTTTCTTCATGAACATCATACAGGCATCGTAGCCACGGTCCAGATACATTGCACCTACCAAGGCTTCGAAAGCATTACCACCCATATAACTGTTATGGGAGGTGGAATGACCGTTGGAGCGAATCAGGTTGATGAGTCCCATCTCCTGTGCCAGCCGGTTTAAGGTGTCACGCTGCACCAGTTTTGAACGGGTGTTGGTAAGAAATCCCTCACGCTTACCTTCGAAGTGACGATAGACAATATCGCCTACCACCGCATCGAGTACGGCATCACCCAGAAACTCCAGACGCTCATTATTCAATGGACGTCCTTTTTCGTTTCGCTTGGTGGCACTCTTGTGCATCAAGGCTAACTTATAAAAGTCAATGCGACGCGGATAGAAACCCGTGATATCATAAATAGCTGAAAAAAGCTCCTTCTCCTTACGGAAAGGGAGCCTTATTTTATCAATAAGATTACTTTTATTCAGCATATTTCTTGAATACTACACAAGCATTATGACCACCGAATCCGAATGTGTTGCTCAGTCCGGCACGTACTTTGCGCTGCTGGGCTTTGTTAAAGGTGAAGTTCAGATTGTAGTCTATCTCTTCATCCTTATCATCCTCTTCGTGGTTGATTGTTGGTGGTATCACATCGTTCTGAACAGCAAGCACTGTTACCATGGCTTCTACAGCACCGGCAGCACCTAAAAGGTGACCAGTCATTGACTTGGTAGAGCTGATATTCAGTTCGAAGGCATGCTGACCAAATACTTCCTTGATGGCCTTAGCCTCAGAAATGTCGCCAACATGGGTTGATGTGCCATGTACATTAATATAGTCAATGTCCTCTGGCTTCATACCAGCATCCTCCAGTGCATTCTGCATCACGAGCTTGGCACCCAGACCTTCTGGATGAGAAGCAGTGATGTGGTGAGCATCGGCACTCATGCCAGCACCAACCATTTCTGCATAGATTTTTGCACCACGTGCCTTGGCATGCTCCAGCTCCTCAAGAATCAGACAGCCGGCACCTTCGGCCATAACGAAACCATCGCGGCTGGCACTGAATGGGCGACTGGCCTTCTCGGGTTCGTCGTTACGTGTTGACAAAGCTTTCATGGCATTGAATCCACCAACGCCTGTAGCACAGACGGCTGCCTCAGCACCACCGGCAACGATAGCATTTGCCTTACCCAGACGTATCAGGTTGAAGGCATCAGCCAAAGCATTGCTCGACGAAGCACAAGCAGAAGCAGTGATATAGTTAGGACCATGGAAGCCGTACATGATAGATATCTGTCCGGCAGCAATGTCAGCAATCATCTTCGGAATGAAGAAAGGATTGAACTTCGGACCGTCCTCCTCGTGCTGGCCATAGTATTTTACCTCGTCCTCGAAAGTCTTGATACCACCGATACCTACACCATAGACAACACCTATGCGGTTCTTGTCTTCAGTCTCCAAATCCATGCCGCAGTCTTCTACAGCCTGTTTGGCAGCTATCATGGCTAACTGGGTATAACGGTCCATCTTACGAGCTTCCTTGCGGTCAAGATAAGCATTAATGTCAAGGTTCTTTACCTCGCAAGCGAACTGTGTCTTGAATTTCGAGGCATCAAAAAGTGTAATGGGCGCGGCACCACTTACTCCATTGAGCAGGTTCTTCCATGTCTCTTCCGGAGTGTTGCCGACGGGTGTTACAGCACCCATACCTGTTACAACTACTCTTTTTAACTCCATATTCTTTTATTGAGAATTGAAAATCGAAAATTGAGAATTATGATTAGTCCGACACCACAACAAGGCCGAAACATATCATAATTCCCAATTCTAAATTCTCAATTATAAATTTGAAAATTATTTTGCGTTCTCCTCGATGTAAGCGATAGCATCACCAACAGTACCAATCTTCTCAGCCTTGTCGTCGGGGATAGAAATACCAAACTCCTTCTCAAATTCCATAATCAGCTCT
The DNA here is from genome assembly GCA_017423565.1 of Prevotella sp. Lineage (GTDB taxonomy): Bacteria > Bacteroidota > Bacteroidia > Bacteroidales > Bacteroidaceae > Prevotella. The sequence goes on from JAFPED010000143.1 coordinate 8,302, forward strand.
ACTGTATCCAGAGAGTCTGCACCAAGGTCATTTGTGAAACTTGCTTCTGGCTTTACTTCTGCTTCGTCAACACCAAGTTTATCAACGATAATTGCAATTACTTTGCTTTCAATTTCTGACATAATTGTAAATGTTTAATGTGTTAATAATTAATTTCTTATTATAAATCTTGTATTATTTTCTCCAAAATCGGGTGCAAAGTAAATCATTTTTTGTCATTTATGCAAATAAAATGGATAAAAAAGCACTCAAATCTGCACAACCACCCCCTCTTTGTGCAAGTTTCTTGACTTAAAACAAGTACATTTTACACTTTATTGCTCAAATTTCTCTCTTCGTAAAGGATAATTACCTCGTAATTCTTCAAACTGCTCTGGGTGTTTTTTCAGTTCTTCGCTGTCTTTCATGACGTTATAAAGGTCAAGAACACTACCTGTATAAACAAAGTCGGATGGCAGTCGGGGTGCCTCAATCTTAGCTGGCAACGGCAAATGGAAATGACGGCATAATGCTTCTATCACCATATTGTCGGCATTCACCTTGCCATCGGCAGAGTAGCCTGCAATATGTGGAGTACCTATATATACCTTATTTAATAACGCGCGCGAGATATCTGGCTCATTCTCCCAAGTATCAATAACAGCTTTACTTACCTTACCATCGTCCAATGCACGCATTAAGGCTTTTTCATCAACCACTCCACCACGACTGCTGTTGATGATAACGGGGCGACGTTGCAGCCGTTGGAAGAATGACTCATCAGCCAGATAGTGTGTCGTTGCATCTAAGGGTACATGGAAAGTGATGATGTCGGCTTCACGTTCTATGGTTTCTAACGTCACAAAATCTGCATGACCTAATGGAGGATCGTTCACCAGTACGCGCATACCAAGACGCTCCCCTACCCTACGAACCTTACTGCCAACATGTCCACAACCCACGATGCCAAGAGTAGAATCCTTACTTGCCTCCCCAAAAGAGAGGAGTAATGACAGTACTGACTCAACATATTGTGCCACTGAACCTGAGTTGCAGCCCGGACAGTTGGTCCACTCAATGCCTGCCTGCTCAAGCCACTCAGTGTCTAAATGGTCGTAGCCAATGGTGGCTGTTGCCACAAACTGTACATGACTGCTGCCCAACAGCCTTTCGTCACATCGGGTGCGTGTGCGTACTATCAGCGCATCAGCATCGTTCACGTCCTCAGCTCTGATGGCAGAACCCTTCAGGTAAACCACTTCGTCAGCTAACAAAGCCAGCGTCTCGCGGATGTATGGAATCTTATCGTCACAAACTATCTTCATTCTTTTTTTTCTTTCTATTTCAGTAATTTCATCATCTGACGTTCAGTAGCATCGGGCAGTATGGTTCGAAAATGTCCCACCCGCCATCAGGAAACACTACGTAACGGCAGTCGTCACTAACCAGCTTTTCTTCATTACCCGTTGCATCAATCATTTACTTGGTGCAAAGGTAATGATTTTGTTACAATTATCACTCTAAACAGGACTTAAAAACAAACCTTGCAAGGTTTTTGTATTGTTTACTCATCGAGTAATATACTCAAATTCGTCAAAATGGGTAAAACCCAAGGCTTCCAGCTGACGACGACTGTCAGCAACATCAGTTGGCGTATTGTACCGGGGAATGAGGGGCAGGCGGATAAGAATCCTCTCCTTATCAACATGGGCAGCAAGCCAAAGAAGGTTCTCACGGACACGGAGGTTGCCAATGCCAGTATAGGACTGATAGATGTCGGGATTCATATCCTTGATGTCAATTATCCATTGGCTGACGAAAGGCGCAACAGCCTCCACACGCTGTAAGGGAACATTAAGACTGGTTTCTATGGTGACAGCCCACTCATGGGGCATCTGACGGGAAAGCTCAACCAACATGTCAGAACGTAGCAAGGGTTCTCCACCGCCAAAACACACTCCGCCACCTGTAGCACGGAAATAGAGGTCGTCCTTCTGCAACTTAGCCATGATGTCGGCAGCCGTCATCACACGCCACACCCCATCAGGTGACAGGCATTGCGAGTTCAGACAATACTTACAATGCAGTGGACAGCCGTGAAAGGCCACCAATGTGGTAACACCAGCACCATCAACCGTCAGCCGATGACGACA
>JAFPED010000144.1 GCA_017423565.1 Prevotella sp.
ACCTTTGCACTCGATGATGAGTCATAAATGGTTGCAGGCTTAGCATCGGGTGTTCTTTGATGCATTTCATAGCAGAATGTGGAATCGAGTACGGTTGCCAATTCGTAACCCTGATTTTCCTCAATCCCCCAGACTGCCTTTATACAAAGAAAAGCTGAGAATTCTTACAAAGTTACGAAAAAACGAGAGAAATGCAAAAGAAAAGGGAGCTTTTCTTTTGCATTTCCGATGCAAGAAATTCATTACACATTATTACACAAGAAGAAAAAAGAGGTCAATATCTATTACATATCTTATTTATTGAATAGTATAATAGAGTAGGTTTGCATTAAATAAAGAAAAATTTTGGTTCTTTACTTGCTTATTTGTATCTTTGCAGCGTTTATTAAAAAATGATTATGAAACGAATAACTATCTTATTGGCGTCCATTCTTGTAGCACTCAACCTGTTGGCAACAAATGGTAATGGACATTTCCACAAGTCTTTCAGGAATCAACAAGTGCTTGTTGATGATATTGAACAACAGTTCAGCCATTGGTTCACATTACCTGCAGGAACCGAATGGCGCGAGGTTGGCAGAAGCACTGACCAACTTGGCATGACACGCATTGAGTATCGACAGTACCTCTCGGGTATTGAAGTCGAACACTCACAGATTCTCTTACACGTCAAGGATGGTCGTGTGCTGACTGCAAATGGTACTGTGATGGAGTCAACACTGATGCCTCCCAGTGCCGACCGTTACAACAAGGCACCGTCTTACTACAGTCCACAAGCCTTCGAAGGAACGCTCTTGATTGTCGATACACCGGAAGGTTATCGCTATGCCACAAAAAAATTGTCTGTTAAGGGTGAATGGGAATACCGTGACATCCACACTGGTGAACTGATTAAAAGCGTGCCTTCTACGTGGCATTTCTCTCCAGATGACGGTACACCGACTTCGGTTAAAGCCAGTGGCATCTTTTGTGGTGAAGTCCCCATCAACGTCTCTCAGCTTGGCGACGGCTCATATACCCTTTACGATGCTACTCGTAATATCTACACTATCAATGCTGCTTACATCAAGTCGATTAATCAGTTGTCCGAGGAAAACCGTCTCGCAGAGTTTTTCCCAGCCGAGCTTATTCCAAAAGAGACTACATACGAGAATCTGAAGCAAATGAAGAGTGCCCTCTTGAATAAGAAGTATGATCTTACGAAATACCTCCTTAGTGCAGGAACGCTCAACAGCCACAATGGCGAGCTCACCACCTACCGTCTTACTGGCATGACGATTGACCGGCTGCTTGCAGCCGACGAGTCGCAGACTGTCTATGACATGATGCCCACGTCCAAATCGCCAACAGTCCTCAGAATAACGATGCGATATGCCGATACCGATGGAGCACTCTTCGACTATATAAACTCTTTTACACAACCATCGACAACTATACAGTTCTCCGATATTGAAGAGGCTTATCGTCTGTTGCCCAGCGAAGGAGTTACTGTCACTTTCTGTGCTGTGAGACCTAAGGGCGAATTTGATCCTACGTCTGAAAATATGGAGACCATTTCACGTAATTACACGATTAGCTTTGTTCCTGACGAAAGCGGAACGACAACCATTGATCGTGAGGACATTAAGGTGACATTCACTTATGAGAAAACAGGTAACCCTGCCGTGGATATTCATTACAATATCGCAAAGGCACTTGACTATTACAAGATAGTACATCAGCGCGAGGGTTACGACGGTAACAACGCACCGGCCTACAACATCGTTTTCCAGCCTACCACTGACAATGTCTTCAATCTCATGCCTCCACAGGAGGATGAGCTGATGGGTGCCATCGAGGGCAGACCTAACGATGAGTTCGGCGACCCTAATGAACCGCCACTCTATGTTTTTGAAATGACCAACTTCAATGCTGGTGCGGTTAATGGCTACACACCGGTATTCATGGCTTACGGACTTGGTGGCAAGCTCTGGAGCCGCAATTGTTACATGCGGCCAGTCATCGACAAGTCGGTAATCTTCCATGAGTTTACGCATCTTGTCACCTATACGTCGGCTAATCTGGTATATAAAAATGAGTCAGGAGCCCTCAACGAGGCATTCTCAGACATCATGGCCATCAGCATGATGAAGTCGCCTGACTATGGCATCGGTCCTGATGCGCCGTGGATTGTTGGTGAACATACGATGTCTGGCTTTAGCTGTCTCAGAAACCTTGCTGATCCCAAGAACTCCTTGGACGGCAAAAATCCATGCCCCGATACTTATGAGGGTGAATACTGGGTTGACTGGAAAGATCCTGACGTAGACGACCATGGAGGTGTTCACACCAATAGCGGTGTCATGAATAAGTTTTACTACCTGCTTTGCGACGGTGGCACCGGAACCAACGACAAGGGATTTGCCTACAATGTGACAGGTATAGGAGTGGAGAAAGCAGAGAAGATAGCCTTCCGTACCCTTGTACAATATGCTACTGAGTCCTCTGACTATAGCGATATTCGCAAATGTTTCATCGAAGCTGCTACCGACCTGTATGGCACAGAGGAAGTGGAAGCTGTAAAGAGTGCATGGGCAGCTGTTAATGTCAATGAAAATGGAGACACACCCTCATCGCTTACACCTCCCGTCTCTACGCTCAATACTCAAACCACATCCCATAATACTATCTACGACTTACAGGGTCGTCCTGTCGTTGCAGGTTCTAAGGGGGTCTATATTGTTAATGGGAAGAAGGTTGTCCTCAAACCATAACATAAGCGTAGCGACATTCGCAAACCTTTACGCAAAATTTACGGACTTCGGAGCGTCATTTTTTGGTGCTCCGATTTTTTTTTGCTAACTTTGCAACACTTATAAAAACAATCTAAAAAACAAACAACAATTTATTTATGAAACCGCTAAACAAACAGTTCGCGCCTAAGAGCGTGATGCCCGAGAAAGTGATTCAGTTCGGCGAGGGTAATTTCCTCCGTGCATTCGTTGATTGGATTATTTGGAACATGGACCAGAAGACCGACTTCAATGGCTCTGTTGTTGTGGTACAGCCTATCGAAAAAGGTATGGTTGACTGGCTCAATGCACAGGACTGCCTCTACCACGTTAACCTGCAGGGACGTGAGAATGGCAAACCCGTCAACACGCTGGAGCGTATCGACGTCATCAGTCGTGCACTTAATCCCTACACCCAGAACGCTGCATTCATGGCACTGGCTGACCAGCCAGAGATTCGTTTTGTCATCTCTAACACCACAGAGGCTGGTATTGCCTTTGACCCCTCATGCAAACTTGAAGATGCACCGGCAAGTAGCTATCCAGGCAAACTGGTGCAACTGCTCTACCGTCGTTTCCAGACATTCAACGGCGACCCAACCAAGGGACTGATCATCTTCCCATGTGAGCTCATCTTCCTTAATGGTCACGTTCTGAAAGACTGTATCTATAAGTACATTGAGTTGTGGAACCTTGGCGCCGACTTCAAGAAGTGGTTTGAAGAGTCTTGTGGCGTTTATGCTACACTGGTTGACCGTATCGTACCAGGATTCCCACGCAATGAGATTAAGGAGATTCAGGAGAAGATATGTTATCGCGACAATCTCGTCGTACAGGCAGAGACTTTCCACCTCTGGGTTATCGAGGCTCCAAAGGAAGTAGCCAACGAGTTCCCTGCAGACAAGGCTGGATTGCACGTGCTGTTCGTACCGTCAGAGGAGCCTTACCACAAGCGTAAGGTGACACTGCTCAATGGTCCTCACACCGTTCTTTCTCCTGTTGCATTCCTCAGTGGTGTAAACATTGTTCGCGATGCTTGTCAGCACGAGGTAATTGGAAAGTACATTCACAAGGTTCAGTTCGATGAACTGATGCAGACACTCGATCTCCCCATGGATGAGCTGGAGAAGTTCGCAGGCGATGTGCTCGAGCGTTTCGACAACCCATTCGTTGATCATCAGGTGACAAGTATCATGCTCAACTCATTCCCCAAGTTCCAGACGCGTGACCTGCCTGGTCTGAAGACTTACCTCGAGCGTAAGGGCGAACTGCCAAAGGGACTTGTCTTCGGTCTGGCTGCCATCATTACTTACTACAAGGGTGGTAAGCGTGCCGACGGTGCAGACATCGTGCCAAACGATGATCCGAAGATTATGGACCTGCTGAAGGAACTCTGGGCTACCGGTGACACGCAGAAGGTTGCTGACGGTGTGCTTGCTGCTGACTTCATCTGGCAGGAGGATCTCAACAAGGTTCAGGGCTTGAACGCACTTGTTAAGCAGTACCTCGACCTGATTCAGGCTAAGGGTATGCTCGAGGCCGTGAAGACTATTCTGTAAAAGTTCTCATAAACAAATAATAAAGGGCATGTCCTTGTGGCATGCCCTTTATTGTTTTTATCTTGCTTCTACATATTTATGAAGCGTCTTACGCACGGCGCCGGGACCGGCAAACAGTTCCTTGACCATTCCCTCTATCTGATTACCCAGACCTGCTTCGTAGAGATTGACTCCAAACACGTCCTTACGGCTGTAGAGCTGGTGTAGCACGCTCCAGTCTTGTTCAGCCTTGCCTATTTCCAGTGGAGCGACAATCTGCTGTAACTCGCTGAGCATGGGGTCGGGCGATGGCTCAAATGGTGTCAGGTCATCCTTCAGTCCCTTCAGATAACGGGCATAGCCTGCCAGTGTCAGAGGTATGAGCACCAGATTCTGCTTGTCGAGACCACGTGCCACATACTTCTTGATAG
>JAFPED010000145.1 GCA_017423565.1 Prevotella sp.
CTCTACCAGACCATCCGTAAGCAGTATGATGCTGGTAACGAAAAACTTTATCTTCGCCAGCAGTATGACACGGCAGCTCTTTTCAACCTCACCAAACGGATGTTCCAATTGTGTGAACAGTTGGACTCCATCGATGCACGCCCAGACAAGAAGGGCAGGGTGCGTCCTGAATACAGGAAACGTCATGCAGAGGAACTCAATGCCATACGTCTGAATCTTTATCTTGGTGGACGGTACTTCCTCGGAAAAAATAATGCTGGTGAAGCATATCCCTATTTCCATACTTATCTCGATTGTGCTCAGCAACCGCTCTTCAGTGACTACGACTATGGCGACGACGACGACACACTTTTTGTGCAGGCAGCTTATTGGGCTACTTATACCGGATGGCGTGAGAACAACCCAGAGCATGTACTGCGCTATGCCGGCATTGCGCTGAGCGATACCACGCGTGCTCCCTTTACACTACAGTACATGGCCGAGGCCTATCATGCGCTACGTCAGGACTCGCTCTATGCTGAAACCCTCAGCTATGGCTTCCAGCACCATATGCAGCATGTCTATTTCTACACGCGCCTGATGGATAGGTACAACGCACGTGAACAGTACGAACAAGGATTGGAGCTCACCGAGCAGGCACTACAGCAGCAGCCCGACAACCAACTCTTTCTCTTTGGCAAATCATCATTGCTCCTAAACATGGGACGCAACGACGAGAGTCTGCTCACCAGCCAGCACCTCATTCAGCTGAACGATTCACTGGCCGAGGCCTACTTCAATGCTGGCACGGCACTGCTCAACCAGGTATTACCACTTGAACGTAACGTCCGACGTAACCGTAAGAAAATAAAAGAGCTCTACCAGCAGGCACGCCCCTACATGGAACAGTACAGGCAGCTCGCACCCGACCAGAAAGGCAAATGGGCTCCTGCACTCTACAAAATCTATCTCAACCTCAACATGGGACGGCAGTTCGAAGAAATAGACCGTCTCATGAAAGAGTGAGTCGAATAATTAAAAAAAGTAAAAAACACAGCGCCCATTCCTTACTTTCCATAAGTATTTATTATCTTTGTATCGTAAGACAATATTAACTTAAAAACAATTTATGGAAAATAACGCTCAACTCATTGCTCAGTGCGAGGCACGGGCAAAAGAATGGCTATCTCCAGCCTTTGACGAGGAGACCCGTAAAGAAGTACAGGCTATGCTTGACAATCCTGACAAGTCAGACCTCATTGACGCTTTCTATCGTGACCTCGAGTTTGGAACAGGTGGACTGCGCGGCATTATGGGTGCCGGCACCAACCGCATGAACAAGTACATTGTTGGAATGGCTACTCAGGGCTTCGCCAACTACATTCTTAAAGCATTCCCAGGACGTAACGATCTCTCTGTTGTAGTAGGACACGACTGTCGTAACAACGGACGTATGTTTGCAGAGTCGGTTGCCGACATCTTCTCCGCCAACGGCATCAAGGTCTATCTCTTTGAGAGCCTTCGTCCCACACCAGAGATTTCTTTCGCCATCCGTCAGCTCGGATGCCAGGCAGGTGTTAATGTTACCGCTTCTCACAACCCACGTGAGTATAATGGCTACAAGGCTTACTGGGACGATGGCGCACAGGTGCTCGCTCCCCACGACATTGGTATCATCAACGAGGTTAACAAGGTGAAGATTGGTGACGTGAAGTTCGAGGGAAACAAGGAACTCATCGTGCCCATTGGTGGTGAGATGGACTGGGACTACATCCAGGCTGTCAAGGAAGCCATGGTCGATCAGGATGTTATCCTCCGTCAGAAAGACCTCAACATCGTATATTCACCCATGCATGGTACTGGACGTGTTATCATTCCTATGGCACTGCGCTCTTGGGGATTCCAGAACATCCACGTCGTGCCCGAGCAGATGGTTATCGACGGAAACTTCCCAACTGTTGTCAGCCCCAATCCGGAAAATGCAGAGGCTATGACTTTGGGCATGAAGCTTGGCACACGCCTAAATGCAGACCTTGTCATTGCATCAGACCCAGATGCCGACCGTCTGGCTATTGTTTGCCGTAACGCCAAGGGCGAGTGGGAGATTCTCAATGGTAACCAGACCTGCATGATGTTCTCATGGTACATCATTGCCAACAAGAAGAAACTCGGCCAGCTCAAGGGCAACGAGTTCCTCGTTAAGACCATCGTCACCACTGAGGTTATTGCTGAAATAGCAAAGAAGAACGGTGTAGAGCTGCGCGACTGCTATACCGGTTTCAAGTGGATTGCCAACGAGATACGTGTCAGCGAAGGCAAGAAGAAGTATATTGGTGGTGGTGAGGAAAGCTTTGGCTTCTTGCCGTTCGACAAGGTTCGCGATAAGGACTCCCCTGCATCCATCTGCCTCATTTGTGAGATTGCTGCATGGGCACGCGACAATGGCAAGACCCTCTACGACTTGCTCATGGACATCTATGCAGAGTATGGCTTCTCTAAGGAAGTAACAATCAATGTTGTTCGTCCAGGAAAGACAGGTGCTGACGAGATTAAGCAGATGATGACTAATTTCCGCGAAAACCCACCAACGGAGCTCGGCGGTTCAAAGATTTGCCTGTGGAAGGACTATCAGACACTTGAGTGCCACGATGCACAGGGTAACAAGGGCAAACTCGAAATGCCTGCTACTTCTAACGTACTGCAGTGGTTCTGCGAGGATGGCACAAAGGTCAGCGTACGTCCATCAGGTACTGAGCCGAAGATTAAGTTCTACATCGAAGTCAAAGATCCTACCTTCAAGTGTGCCGGCTGCTATGAGCGCTGCACTAATGCCGCTCTTGAGAAGGTTGAGGCAATAAAGAAGTCGCTGAATCTCTAATCCGTAACCAAACGGAACATTCCTAAAAACCAGAAGCCACCCTTTTATGACGAGGGTGGCTTTTTTTTATCACAAGAAAAAGGATATAACACCGCTTGCGATTGACATCAATCTCTCAACATACTGCTTTCAACTCAAATTCTCACCAGTGAGAATTCTTTTTCTCACCGGTGAGAATTCCTTTTCTCACCAATGAGAATTTGATGAGAATCTAATATTAAAGAAAGAATATGTAGCATTGTCTTATGTCAACGACCAGATAAGTCTAAATAGGAAGCGGTAGGCTTGGGCTGACTGATGAGCAACAACAGCATCGTTGCC
>JAFPED010000146.1 GCA_017423565.1 Prevotella sp.
CTGCCTTTTGCCATTCCTTATGGCTTCTTCCCCTTTACAAAGAGCTACTCCTCAGGTTTCATTATGCCTACCTACGGTGATGAGACGTCTCGTGGATTCTATCTGCGTGACGGTGGTTACTATTTTGCCATATCTGACAAGATGGACCTGAAACTACTGGGAGAGATTTATACAAAGGGCTCGTGGGGTATCTCTGCAGCTTCTAACTATCGTAAGCGTTACAAGTATAATGGTTCTGTCTATGTCAACTATCAGAATACAGTGACAGGCGACAAGAACATGCCTGACTATCTGAAAACCACCAGCTTCAAAGTACAGTGGAGCCACAGGCAGGACTCAAAGGCTAATCCCTTCTCTACGTTGTCTGCATCGGTAAACTTTGCTACGTCGAACTTCGAGACCAATAACCTCACTTCGATGTATAACCCGCAGGCCATGACTCAGAGTACGCGTACGTCATCAGTGTCATGGAGTACCACGTTCTCCAGTATAGGCATGACGCTTAGCTCTACGTTCAACCTCGTTCAGAACATGCGCGACTCCAGTCTGTCGATAACGTTGCCTGACCTGAACATCAGCATTGCCCGATTCTATCCCTTCAAACGTAAGAAGATGGCTGGCGAGGAACGATGGTATGAGAAGATCTCTGTTGGTTATACCGGCCAACTGAGCAACTCCATCAATGCACCGGAAAGTGAGATTCTGCATAAAAGCCTGGTTAAAGACTGGAACAATGGTATGCAGCATCAGATACCTATCTCTGCCAACTTCACGTTGTTCGACGTTATCAACCTGAACCCACAGTTCAACTTTACTGACCGTATGTACACTCGTCGCGTCATGAAATCATGGGACCAGGCAGCACAAGCGGAGGTGAATGATACGACCAACGGTTTCTACAATGTCTATAACTGGGGACTTAGCCTGTCGGCTTCTACCAAGCTATATGGTTTCTTGGTTCCTAACCGTAAAATCTTTGGTGACAAGGTACAAGCCATTCGTCACGTGTTGACGCCGACCATCAGTTTTAACTATTCGCCAGACTTCAGTACAGAACGCTATGGGTACTACGAAAGCTACCTGAAGACTGATGCCGACGGTAATGTGTCGCTGGTTGAGTATTCACCTTACTCCGGTGCACTCTACGGTGTGCCTGGCAAGGGAAAGACAGGTAGCGTGTCCTTCGACCTGTCGAATAACCTGGAGATGAAAGTCAGAAGCGACGACGACTCTACTGGTTTCAAGAAAATCAGCCTTATCGATGAGTTCCGTACAAGCATGTCTTATAATTTCGCTGCCGATGTACGTCCATGGAGTGACTTGACCACCAGTTTGCGTCTGAAACTTACCAAGAGTTATACTTTGAACCTGAATACCACGTTTGCCAGTTATGTCTATGAAGCCGATTCTGTTGGCGCAACACCTCGCATTAGTGAGCATCAGACTTACTGGGGAAAAGGTAAGTGGGGTCGTCTCCAGAGTATATCACAGAACTTTAACTACACCCTCGACAACAAGAAGGTCTCCGATTTCTTCAAGTGGCTGCGTGGTGAGAAAGTGGAGAAGAAAGACCGTGACGACAAACGTAAGGATGACTACGAGGACGAGAACGAGATAGAGACCAACATCGACCGTGATATGGAGGCAGGAAAGAATGGTGCCCGTAAGGAGAACGCAGGCATGGCAGAAACTGACGAAGACGGTTATATGGCCTTTAACATACCGTGGTCGTTGGTGTTCGGCTATGGTATTTCGGTACGTGAGAATACGAGTGGTACGTTCAATTACAATACGATGCGCTACCCCTATAAGATCACTCAGACACTCAATGTCACAGGTAACATACGTATATCCGACGGTTGGAATATCAACTTCTCTTCTGGTTATGACTTCGACAATAAGAAAATTTCCATGACCACAGCTTCGTTGTCGCGTGACTTGCACTGTTTCAATATGTCTTGCTCTGTCGTGCTGGCACCCTATACGAGCTATAACTTCTCGTTCCGTTGTAATGCCGCAACACTTACCGATGCACTGAAATACGACAAGCGTAGCAGTTACTCCAATGCGGTGCAGTGGTATTGATTTTATTGACACTTGATGATTTGATGACTGATGGCAGACTTAGAACCGATGATAATTGACTTGGCACTCATCCTGGTTGTTGCCGGAATAGTGACATTAGTATTTAAGAGGTTAAAGCAACCATTGGTGCTGGGCTATATTGTCGCCGGTTTTCTTGTGTCACCACACATGCCTTACACAGCATCAGTAGCCGATGTCGAGAATATCCATCTGTGGGCTGACATTGGTGTGATGTTCCTGTTATTTTCATTAGGACTGGACTTCTCGTTCAAGAAGATTATCAAGATGGGCATCTCGCCTGTCATCTCTGCCGTATGCGTCATTTTTGCCATGTCATTGCTGGGCATCATGGCTGGACAAGCCTTTGGCTGGTCGAAGATGGACTGCATTTTCCTCGGCGGTATGCTGGCCATGTCTTCCACCACTATTATATATAAGGCCTTTGACGACTTGGGACTTCGTCATCAGAAGTTTGCCAGCATGGTGATGAGTGTGCTCATCCTTGAGGATATCCTCGCCATTGTCATGATGGTCATGCTGTCGGCTATTGCCAGTGGAAACAGTCCTGACGGTGGTCAGATGCTCGACTCTGTCGTGCGGATAGCTTTCTTCCTCGTGCTTTGGCTCGTGGTAGGCATCTTCGCCATACCGCTGTTCCTGCGTCATGTACGTAAAATAGTTAACGATGAAGTGCTGCTTGTCGTTTCGTTAGGTCTGTGTTGTGCCATGGCAGTGCTCTCTACTAAGGTAGGTTTCTCTTCTGCCTTTGGAGCCTTTATCATGGGTAGCATCCTGGCTGAGACCGTCGAGGCAGAACGTATTGAGAAACTGGTGGAACCGGTGAAGAACCTCTTTGGTGCCATCTTCTTCGTTTCGGTGGGTATGCTGGTCGATCCGCAGATTCTTGTGTCATATGCTGTACCCATCATTGCTCTTGTGCTGACCATCCTTTTGGGACAGAGCATCTTCGGTTCTATGGCTTTCCTCTTGGGAGGCGAGTCGTTACGCTCAGCCGTACGTTGTGGCTTCTCAATGGCACAGATTGGTGAGTTCTCGTTTATCATTGCTTCTCTCGGACTGTCGTTAGGCGTTATCAGTGACTTCCTCTATCCGGTTGTGGTTGCTGTATCAGTCATTACCACGTTCCTTACTCCATACATGATACGACTCTCCGTGCCGGCATCGGCAGCATTGGAACGCAGGCTGCCTTCACGGCTCATCCGCGCATTGAACTATCTCTCGACCAATAATTCCAGTTCAAAAGAACATAGTAAATGGAAGAAGCTGCTGTTGCAGATGGGTGTCAATACGCTGGTTTATTCCATTCTTTCAATGGCTATCATTACCATAATGTTTGCCTTTGTGCTGCCATTCATGCAGAAGCTCTTTCCATCATGGAACGACCATTGGTACGGCAATGCTATCCTCGGTGTGGTGACAGCATTGCTCATATCCCCATTCCTGCGTGCCATGGTAATGAAGAAAAACCATAGCGAGGAGTTCAAGGCATTGTGGGCAGAGAGTGGACGTAACCGTCTGCCACTGTTGTTTACCATTCTGGTACGTCTGGTCCTTGCTGTGGCATTCATCTTCTACATCTGTCAGTACCTCAGCCATTTCACTCCTGCCATTGCTATCACCTTGGGCGTAGTAGCAGTCCTGCTGATGGTACTCTCGCGTCGTATTAAGCACAACAGTATTTGGCTTGAGCGCCTCTTTATCAATAACCTGCGTTCGCGCGACATCCAGGCACAGGTCAGCGGACGTAAACGTCCCCTTTACGAGGGTAGGTTGTTAGATCGTGATATTCATATGGCAGACTTCGACATCCCCATGAATACCCGTTGGATGGGTCATACGTTGCGACAGTTGGAGTTTGGCAGCAAGTATGGTGTGCAAGTCACCAGCATACTGAGAGCTAACCACCGTCTGAATATTCCGGATGGCGATTATCTCATCTTCCCTGGCGATAAGGTACAGGCCATAGGAACCGACCAGCAGCTTGCTGCTTTCAGCCATGCTATCAGTAGTGAAGTGTTTGGTCCCGACTTGGACTTTGAGCATCATGAAATGAAGCTCCACCAATATATTGTCACAGAAAAGAGCAGCTTTGTCAACAAGACACTTGAACAAAGCGGCATACGTTCCACCTACGGATGTATGGTGGTAGGCTTGGAGGAAGGAAAGGAAAATCTTTCTCCCGTCAAGCCTACCCGAAAGTTCCGCCCAGGCGACATCATCTGGGTGGTAGGTGAAAAAGACTCTATCGATCAGCTCTTCAAGGCTTAGTCGTTATAGCCGGCAGTCATCTCACATATCTTTACAATGACTTGCATGGCTTTCTCCATGGACTGAATGCTGACAAACTCGTAAGGACCATGGAAGTTCACACCTCCTGCGAAAATGTTAGGGCAGGGGAGACCCTTGAACGACAGTTGCGCACCGTCCGTACCACCACGGATGGGACGAACTTTCGGGGCAACATTGCACTCCTGCATGGCTTTCAGTACCAGGTCAATGACGTGCATCTGAGGGTCTATCTTCTCCTTCATATTATAATATTGGTCTTTCACGTCGGCAATGACCGTTCCTTCTCCGTATTTCTCGTTCATCTGTTCTGCACAGCGCATGATAAAGCGCTTGCGGTCTTCGAAACGGTCGCGGTCGTGGTCGCGTATGATATAGGACAGCTTGCCTAACTCAGTGTTGGTCTGCATGCCTATCAAGTGATAGAAACCCTGATAACCTTCGGTTGTTTCTGGTGTCTCGTCCTCTGGCAACATCTTGGCAAACTCAGCAGCCAGCGCATTGGCATTGATCATCTTGCCTTTGGCATAACCCGGGTGTACACTCACGCCTTTGATGGTAATCTTGGCTGATGCAGCATTGAAGTTCTCAAACTCCAGCTCACCCACGTCACCACCATCCATGGTGTAGGCCCACTGACATCCGAACTTCTCTACGTCGAAATGGTGAGCACCCATGCCAATCTCCTCGTCGGGGTTGAAGGCAATGCGTATCTTGCCATGCTTTATTTCGTCATGCTGTTGCAGATAGACCATGGCCTGTACTATTTCGGCTATGCCTGCCTTGTCGTCTGCTCCTAACAGGGTATGTCCGTCGGTAACGATAAGGTCTTCTCCGATGTGTTGCAACAACTCAGGAAATTTCTTTGGTGAGGAGATGATACCTTCTGACAGCAGAATGTCACTGCCGTCGTAGTTGCTTACTATTTGTGGCTTGATGTCGGCACCCGAGCAGTCAGGACTGGTGTCATAGTGCGATATGAATCCTATGGTAGGTACGTCTTGCTTGATGTTACTCTTCAGTGTGGCATAGAGATAGCCTTTCTCGTCAAGTTCTACGTCGTCCAGTCCTTCCTGGATGAGCTCTTTCTTCAGGTATTCTGCAAAAACCAGTTGTTTAGGAGTACTGGGAACGCTTTGGCTTTCTTCCGATGATTGCGTGTCAAACTTGGTGTAATTCAAGAATCTTTCTGTAATATTCATCTTTTCTATTGTTTAGTTATCATTTTGCAAAGGTACGAATAAGTGAGAAGAATACAAAACAAAAAACGAAGATTTTGTTTTTATTCTCGAACGGGAGTACCTTAGATGAAATCAAAGGTACAATTACAGATGCAAAAAACCGAACGAAAGTTGTTTTTCTTTTCTTTTTCTTGCTTAATTAAATGAAAATACGTACCTTTGCAGTCCATATTGTAAAGTTAGGACTCGGGAAAATTGTTTGTATGGAAATATTAGACAAGCTTTTCGGATGGTATTTTAAACGTGCAGCGCTCCCTTATTGGTGCATCGTGCTGCTTGATTGTGCTATTGTTTTCCTTTCTGGAGTGGCAGTCTATTATATGTTTCATCGTGGTTACCAAACCATGCTGAACTTTCATAAGCTTGCTCAAGTATTAGGCATTTACCTGATAATTACTATTTTGTGCTTC
>JAFPED010000147.1 GCA_017423565.1 Prevotella sp.
GGAGTCAACGACTCGGTAGCACCGTAGTCATAACGTGGGTCAAGACCCTTGCGAGCACTCCAGAAACAGAGGTTCTCACCCGTTACATATACACGAACCTTGTCTAACGACAATTTAGAAGTAAGCTCCTTTGGCAGTGTATAACCCACTGCAAACGACTGGAAGTTCAGGTAAGCAGCAGAAGCCAGGAAACGGTCGCTGGTAGTTGCAGTGTACTTGTCACCATAGAAGAAGCGAGGAATATTGCTGCTGGTGCTATTAGGAGTCCATGACTTGAGCAGGTCAACATGGAAGGCGGAACCTGCATCGCCATCGTTTTCCCAGTTCTGCATCAAACCAGCATACTGTGTATCGTAAATCTTGCCACCAATCTGGAAGTCGAAGTTCAGCGATACGTCGAATCCGTAAGCCTTCAGCATTGTACCGAATCCACCGTATGCCTTAGGCAGCATCGACTCGCCGGCATAACGTGTTGCCTCACCGATATTCGTGGTTGTACCAGACTTCTTGCTACCAGCCTTGGCTGTATTGTTGGTGATGGGGTTACCGTTTTCATCGAGTTTACCACCTGCTGGCGACAAATCCTCGTCGTACCAGTAGAGAGCCTCACCCTTATCATTCACACCTGCATACGAATAGGTGAAGGGGCAATAGAGTGAACCACCCTCTTCGTACCACATCTGTACTGAACCGTTGTTGGCACCGCTGCTGACAGGAATCCAAGTCTCAGCAAAACCGCCATTTACTTTAATCTTATTCTCAGGGAGCTTCAGAATCTTCTCCTTGTTGTGTGTAATGTTGAAGTTGACATTCCAAGTAATATTCTTGTTACGGATAATGTCACCGCTCAATGTCAGCTCAACACCCTGACTGCGCTTGTCGCCAATGTTGGCATAGTAACCTGTAGCACCAAAGCTCTCAGGAACAGAGAACCAGAACAACAGGTCGGTGGTCTTCTTGTTGTAATACTCAATGCTACCGATAAGGCGGCTCTTGAACAGCTCAAAGTCAACACCGATATTCAGAGCAGTCGTAGTCTCCCAGGTGATGTCTTTGTTACCAATACGCTGGAACGAAGGTGTCATGGAAGTTGTCGTAGAGGCAGAAAGCTTATAGATGTCTGTGTAAGACCAAGAGAATGGCAGACCATCGTTACCCGTCTGTCCTAATGAAACCTTCAGTTTCAACTGGTTTACCCAGTCTGCCTTGAAGAAGTTCTCCTTGTTGATGAGCCAGCCAGCACCAACGCTCCAGAAGGAACCCCAACGGTTGTCCTTAGCAAAGCGGCTGGAAGCATCGCGGCGGAACGAAGCATCAGCAAAATACTTCTCGTCAAAGTTATAGAGCAGACGGCCAAAGTAACCTTCTACGTTATACTCTGAAGTATAAGAACTTGACTTGTACTGATTGTTGGCAGCAGCATTGATTTCTTTTACGTCAGGGGTGAACAATCCCTGAGCCGTAGCCGACAGATAGGTAGTCTTCGAATCATACCACTCATGACCGAGGATAGCCTGAACAGAGTGGAGACCGAACAGCTTATTAAAGTTCAGAGTCTGAACATGGTTCTGACGGTAAGAGTCGTTTTGAGTCTTGCCAATCTCACCATTTACACTAACCTTCGGACCATAAAGTTGGCTCTCGTAGTCAGAATCGTTGGTATGTCCCCAAGTAATAGTGCTCGTAGCATTGAAGCGCAGCCAATCGGTGAAACGAATGTCTGCCATTGCAGTAGCGTTCAACTGGTTAAACTGGCTGTTGACATCATTATAAAGGTTGGAACCGAGAGGGTTACCTGTCTGCAAGAAAGCACGGGCATTGGGATAGTCCGTACCAGGACGTCCGTAGTCATACTGAGGATTGCCGTTGGCATCGGTACGGATGACAGGATTGCCGTTGGCATCCAGCACACGTACATAGATAGGATAGATAGGAGCAATACGAGTCGTATAGTAGCTCAAGTTAGTAGAGCCAAGCTGATACTCGTCATTGTTTGGATTGCTGACAGTCTTGCTGTTCACATAGCCAACGTTAACACCTACGTGGAGCCACTTGGTGAGGTCATAGTTGGCTTTCATACGGGCATTGAAGCGCTTGTAGCTTGAATTATCGATGATACCATCCTCATCCAAGTAGCCTGCAGAAATATAATAGTCGCTCTTATCCGTACCACCACTCAAATTCACTTCATACTCCTGACGGAAACCAGTCTTGTAAGCAGCATCCGTCCAGTCATCGGGCTGATACCAATAAGTTTCACCACTATTGGTTTTCTGAGCATAACCCAAGGTTGCATTAGGATTCAGCTTGCCATCCATGCCGATGAGCTGCTCGCCATCGGGTACGGTATAAACCTGATAACCCAGATACTTAATCATGGCACTGTTGGCAGCGACATTAGCATCAGCAGCCGACATTCCCTGCTCATAGAAGTAGTTGTTGTATAGTCCGGAATAAGCCAACTCGTAGTACTTACCAGGATCGGTAATCTTATCATACTCCTGAACGGCACGGCTGTTGGCACCCCAACGCATATTCACATTAATCTTCGGAGCCTGCTTGTTACCCTTCTTTGTAGTAATCAGAATAACACCAGCAGCACCACGAGCACCATACAAAGCAGCAGAAGCTGCATCCTTCAGGACAGAAACGGACTCAATGTCTTCCTGATTGATATTACTCAAAGATGCAGGATAAGGAGCGCCATCGACGATAATCAGAGGGTCGGTAGAAGCATACATCGAGGCAATACCACGGATGTTGATCTTACCCTGCTCTGAACCAGGAGCACCAGAGCCACCACGAATCTGAAGGCCAGGAACCGAACCAGCCAGTGCATTAGCGACATTCGTCGTCACGTGCTGGTCAAGCTCAGCAGCTCCCACCATAGAGGCAGA
>JAFPED010000148.1 GCA_017423565.1 Prevotella sp.
CTGATGATTGACCGTGATGCCTATGCTGTTGTGTGTGAGATATTACGCCCCGAGAGCTTCTATGAGCCACGTAACCAGATGGTTTATGCTGCTATTCGTGACTTGAGCATGGACGAGAAGCCTGTTGACGTGCTTACTGTCACAGACAAATTGGCTCAGAACGGTACCTTAGAACAGGTAGGAGGACCAGTTTATATCTCAGAATTAAGCAATAGGGTAGCATCGTCAGCCAACATAGAATACCACGCTCATATTATAGCGCAGAAATCTCTGGCCCGACAGCTCATTGCTTATGCAGGAGACATAGAGACTTATGCTTTTGATGAGACAAGCGACATTGACGAGTTGATGCAGCATGCCGAAGGTAGCCTGTTTGAACTCTCACAGCGTAACATGAAGAAGGACTATACCCAGATAGACCCTGTTATCAAGAGCGCAGTAGATGTTATTCAGAAGGCAAGTGAGAATAAGGATGGTCTGACAGGTATATCGTCAGGTTATTATAAACTGGACGATATCACCAGTGGATGGCAGGATTCCGATTTGGTTATCATTGCCGGTCGTCCAGCTATGGGTAAGACGGCTTTCGCTTTGTCAATGGCAAAGAACATCTCTGCCGATCATCAGGTTCCTATGGCATTTTTCTCGCTTGAGATGAGTAATGTGCAATTGGTGAACCGTCTGATTGCCAATTGCTGTGAAATACCTGGTAGCAAGATACTAAATGGCCAGTTGGACCCCGATGAATGGGTGCGACTGGATAAACGGCTGCCCAACTTGCTTGGTGCTCCGTTATTTGTTGACGACACGCCAGGCTTGTCTGTCTTTGAATTGCGTACGAAAGCCCGTCGTCTTGTCCGCGAACATGGCGTGAAACTCATCATGATAGACTATCTGCAGCTGATGAATGCTAATGGCATGCGTTTCTCGTCACGCCAGGAAGAGGTAAGTACGATATCACGTTCACTGAAAGGACTGGCCAAGGAGTTGAATATTCCAATCCTTGCACTGAGTCAGTTAAATCGTGGCGTGGAAAATCGTGAAGGTAACGAGGGCAAACGTCCTCAACTGAGCGACCTTCGTGAGTCTGGTGCCATTGAGCAGGATGCCGATATGGTACTCTTTGTTCATCGTCCAGAGTATTATGGTTTCAAATCAGATGACCAGGGCAGAGATCTGCGAAAAAAGGCCGAGATTATTATTGCAAAACATCGTAAAGGTGCAACGGGAACTGTTGTTTTGACCTTCAGAGGTGAATTTACACGTTTTGAGAATCCTGAATCCGGACGGTTGCCTAGTGATGCCGATGATGGTGGCGGTGAGATACGTGACAGTAGGGTCAACGGTGACTCAAGTACCGCTTCTCCTATAGATGTCCCCTTCGATTATCCAACCGAGGATCTCACATTCTGAAGATAGATTATTGGAATCGGGCTATGATGGCATCAGCTTGAGGATTCCCCAGTTCTTTGGCCTTCTGCAGTTGTGGAAGGCCTTCTGTTTTCTTGCCCTGCTGACACAGTGCCAGCCCCAGCAACAGATAGCCATCGCTAGAGTTGGCATCCAGACGGATGCATTCACGTGCAGACTGTTCAGCTTCGGCATGCATGCCAACACGTGACTCAACGGAAGCCCTCTCAGCAAAATAAACCGCCTCGCGGGGAGCTAATTCAGTAGCTTTCCTAATGTCGTTGAGCGCTTGTTGGAACAGTCTGCCCCCCATCTCTGCCTGTTCACGAATGTAGTAGAATTCGGCAGTCAGTCCTGCTGAGCTCATCAGTTTCTCATATTCGTTCATGTCTTGAACAGCCAAACGGTGCTTCCCTGCGCTCATGCGTGCTATGGCACGGGCCCATAGATAAGGAGCAGCCTCTTTCAGGTAAGGTTTACTATGAACATTCACGGCACTGTCGAGCAAGGCCAGCATAGCGGTGGTGTCCTGTTTCATCTCGTAACAACGAGCCGTTTCATAGTATATCTCTGCCCCTCGCATGTCGGTATTCTGCAGCTCCTGATAAGCCTGTAATGCCTCATCATATTTTTTCTGAGCAAACCAAATCTGTGCCTGTAGGTGTCTGTAAGCAGGCATGGGGTTAATGTCGTATGCCATCTTTGCTTCTTCGGCAGCCAAGTCAAGGTTCCATTCCGCAAACGGCAGGTCATGTTTTACAATTTCCTTTTGGTAGATAATGCGGCTGTAAGCATAGTGGGCATTATCCTTCGGATTGCTCACGCTGATAGCCTGTTGCATATCTCGTGTAGCGGCAGCGAAATCGTTTCTGTTGGCAGCCAGTTGGGCTCGATTGATATATCCCTCTTCAGACTGAGGAAATTTCATGATGTAGTCATCCACCATATGCGCAAAGCCTATTGAGTCAAGCGTGGTGTTTGCCATATACATCATTAGTAATGCCTGATCTTGCTGGTTTGGCAACCCCGTTTTGATGAGGGTATTCTTCAGTGCGCTATTGTTAAGGCTGAAACCATTAATGACCATGTCGGCAACGAACCGTGCGCTAATGGCATAGCTCAGTGTGTCACCCACCCGGGCCTGTTGTTGCATGAGACCAATTACCTCTCCGTTATCGTTCAGTAGTGGACAGCCAACGGCATTGTCGGCCATCTGCATTCTTACAGTATAGTAAGCGTAAGCATCCTGGAACGTTTCTGCTTTGCTCAACTGTCCGCTTATCGGTGCCGGCTTCTTGACTGTATAAGGGAGCATCCATACCTGAGCACCTGTACGTGCGGTCGTCGATGCCATGGTCAGTGCTTGTATTTTTTTCCCTGTTACTCTGAACTTGGCCACGTCGTACATGTCATTGGCACCAATCATATATTCCACAGGCATCTCCTTGCCAGATGCATCGATGATTACAGCACGAGAAGCTCCGGCGAAAGGAGCATAACTGCTGATAGCATCACCATTCTCGTTGATGAAAAAGCCATTGCTGCTTCCCAACAGTGAACCGTCAGCTTTAAATGTCTTCAGCGTGAAGACAGCCTTTGCTGCCTTTGATGTCCATCCTGGTTGTGCCGACATTGAAGTCACCATCAGCATTAAGCTGATTAAGATATTGATTCTTTTCATTGTTTTAATAATTCTTTTGCGTTATTGATGGCTGCCTCGGTGATATCGCTGCCGCTGAGCATTTGAGCAATCTCCCTTACACGCTCCTCGTCGTTGAGCAACAGCATGTGGCTGGCCGTTCCTGAGTCTGACTCCTCCTTATAAACCTTATAGTGATGAGCACCCAGTGCTGCAATCTGAGGAAGATGGGTAATGCTGATGACCTGTCGTCCGCCTGCGCCCATCTCATTCATCATGTGTGCCATACTTTCTGCAATTTTGCCGCTTACACCTGTGTCTATCTCGTCAAAGATGATGGTCGGTAGTTTGACGGCTCCACTAATCATGACCTTCAAAGCAAGCATGACACGTGCTATCTCACCGCCTGATGCTACTTGCGCAATGGGCTGGAGTGGGGTAGAGGTATTGGCACTGAAAAGGAACGATACTTTGTCCTGCCCGCTTCTGTTGAGTGTTGTCTGCTCTACGACCACTTGGAAACGTACATTAGGCATTCCCAGAGTCTTTAGCCGTTCGCTCATCTGATTTTCTATTTGTTGTGCAGCTTTCTTGCGTATCATTGTCAACTTGTCAGCGTACCCTTTGCAGCGTTCTTGTTGCTTGTCGGTCTTCTGCTGAAGTTCTGTCAGTGTATCATCGGCATTCTCAATGGCAGCAAGTTGTTCCTTCAGCTTCTGCTGTTGTTGCAATAGCACTTCTACAGATTCACAGTGGTATTTTTTTTGTAGGTGATAGATGGTATCCAAGCGACTGTTGACAGCGTCCAGCTCTGCCGGGTCGAAGTCAACATGGTCAAGCATACTTCCTATATCCTGTGACATATCCTTCAGGTCGATGTAACAACTGTCCATCCGTCGTGACAGTTCTTGGGTAGCAGGTAACACCTTGTCAATGGACTGTAGTGCCTGTATGGCGGTCTTTAGTTGTTCGACTATTCCTGTGTTCTCTGCTGTCAGTGCATGGTCTGTCTGGTATAGCGCGCTTTTTATATCTTCGGCATGCGACATAGTATCCTGTCGCTGCTCCAACTCCTCCTGCTCGCCTGCCGAGAGGCGTGCCTGTGAAAGCTCGTCATATTGAAACTGCAGGAAGTCGGCATTATTCTTGTTACGTTCTATTTCTTCCCTAAGTTCAGTCAATTGATGTTGTAGTGCGAGGAAGTTGGCAAACTCAGTTTGGTATGTTGCCAGTTCCTTTGGTTTGCCTGCAATGATATCCACCACGTTAAGTTGGAAGTCTTGTTTGTTGAGTAACAAGTTCTGGTGTTGAGAGTGAACATCTACTAACTGTTCGCCAAGCTCTTTCAATAAGGCTAAAG
>JAFPED010000149.1 GCA_017423565.1 Prevotella sp.
AGTATAATGTGACGCATAGAAGCGTCAGTACTGTGGTAAGGATGGTAGCACCGGCAAACAGGTAGTAATAAAACAAAGTAAGGAACTCGCCAACCATGTTTGCCAGCCATCCGCTTTCTTCAAAGTAAGTTCTCAGCCAGTCGCTTGTCATGAGGAACAGCTGGTTCTGCTCCTTATAGAAGAAGTGATAGGGGTAGTAGAATTGGAAGAAGACAAAACAGGCAATAGCCCATATGGCTATTGCTGTTGTCGGTATCCAACGTTGAATGAATTGTCTCATTACTTACATTGCCTCCAGCATTCGCTTGATCACAACCGAACAAGAAATCTCACGGTTTGCTGCTTCTGGGATAACCAGTGAGTTCTTACTTTCTATCACGTCATCAGTGACTATCAGTCCACGGCGTACGGGTAGGCAGTGCATGAATTTACCATTGTTTGTCCACGCCATGTGCGCAGTGTCAACAGTCCATGACATGTCCTTTGATGTTATCTTGCCGTAGTCATCAGGATTTGTCACACCTGGGTTTGACCAGTTCTTGGCATAGATGAAATCTGCTCCTTCAAATGCCTTCCGCTGGTCGTATTCTACCTTTGCATTGCCTACAAACTTGGGGTCAAGCTCGTAACCCTCAGGATGAGTAATTACCAAATCGACATTTGCTGCATTCATCCATTGTGCAAATGAATTGGGAACAGCTTGGGGCAGAGCACGGCAGTGAGGTGCCCAGGTCAGTACCACCTTAGGACGGCGTACAGTCTTATATTCCTCAATGGTAATCAGGTCTGCAAATGCCTGTAATGGATGCACTGTAGCAGTTTCCATTGCAAACACTGGCTTGCCGCTATATTTAATAAATTGTTGTAACACCGTTTCTGCATAGTCATATTCACGATCGGTCAGTCCGGCAAAAGAGCGTACGCCAATCATGTCGCAGTAACATCCCATAACAGGGATGGCTTCTAACAGGTGTTCACTCTTGTCACCATCCATGATGACTCCACGTTCCGTTTCCAGTTTCCATGCTCCGGCATTGACGTCAAGTACGATGACGTTCATGCCCAGATTCATGGCAGCTTTCTGTGTTGACAGACGTGTGCGTAATGAATTGTTGAAGAATATCATCATGAGGGTTTTGTTCTTACCCAGATGTTGATATTTAAAACGGTCGTTTTTTATCTCTTGTGCTTCAGCCAGTGCTTTTTCTATTGGGCCGATGTCTTCTACATTAATAAATGTGCGCATATTTCTTAATTTATCAATTGTCAATTATCAATTATCAATTACGGACGTACCTGTCCTTCACCTTCAATGAGCCACTTGTAAGTACATATCTCTTCCAAGGCCATTGGACCGCGAGGGCCAAGTTTCTGGGTAGAAATACCAATCTCGGCACCCAGCCCGAATTGTGCTCCGTCAGTAAACGATGTAGGTACATTCCAATAAACGCAAGCAGCATCAACATGTGCTTGGAACTGACGGGCGGTTTCCTCGTTGTCAGTGATGATTGCCTCGCTGTGACCACTGCCGTTCTTGTCAATGTGTGCCAGTGCTTCATCCAGCGATGCTACGGTCTTGATGGCAAGTTTGTAGTCCATGAATTCTGTACCGAAACTGTCTTCTGTGGCATGTTCCAAGAAAGGATACTTTCCGTAAAGTGTCTGGAAAGCATGTTCATCAGCATATATGATGACATGCTTCTCTGCCAATGGGGATACCAGACTGTTTAGGTCGTTAAGCCTGTCGATGTGTACTAATAGACAGTCAAGGGCATTGCATACACTGACGCGACGGGTCTTAGCATTTAATACGATAGCCTTTCCCATTTCCAGTTGTCCTTCTTTGTCAAAATATGTATTGACGACACCAGCCCCTGTCTCAATGACAGGTACACGTGCAGTATCCCTTACGAAGTCGATCAGCTTTCGTCCACCACGTGGAATACACAAGTCAATATATCCTACTGCATTCAGCATCTCTCCTGTAGCTTCATGAGTGGCAGGCAACAGTGCCACGACATCCTTGTCAATGCCATATTGTTGCAGAATCTCGTGAATAAGCGCTACTTCCTCACGATTGGAACAGTCTGCATCTTTGCCTCCTTTCAGCACACAGGCATTGCCGCTCTTGAAACAGAGTGAGAACACGTCAAAGGTTACATTTGGACGAGCCTCATAAATCATACCAATGACTCCAAAAGGTACACTGACTCTACATAGGCGCATGCCGTTGGGCAGAGTCTTCGCCTTGGTAATATGACCTAAAGGACTGGGCAGTGATGCCACATTACGCATGTCTGCGGCTATAGCCTCTAATCTGCTATCGGTTAGCTGCAGACGGTCGTACAACGGATTGCTACTTCCCATCTTGGCTAAATCGGTCGCATTGGCCTTCAGGATTCTGTCTTTCTGTAGCACTATGGCATCGGCCACGGCATTCAGGATGCTATTACGTTGTTCGTCAGTCAGCAGTGCTAACGACTTGCTGGCTCGTTTGACCTGTTCAAATGTTTCTTTCAGTTGCATGGTAGGAATTCTGTATGAGGTATTGTTTCTGGGTGTTCAATAAGATGTATCAAGATGTCCTCTCGTTCACCATTGGCAATGATGACACGAATGCCGTTTTGCTGCATCTTGGAGGCTGTGGTATATTTGGAGTGCATTCCACCACGTCCGAAGGCACTCTTTTCCGGTTGTATGTATTCGGAGAGGTCACGCCCTGGGGCAACTTCCCTGATTAGCTCTGCCTGTGGGTCGTCAGGGTGTGTGGTGTAGATGCCATCGATGTTTGAGAGAAGAATAAGTGTTTCTGCTTCCATCATTTCAGCAATGAGTCCAGACAACTCGTCATTATCAGTAAACATCAACTCTGTAATGGACACAGTGTCATTCTCATTGACTATTGGTAGCACGCCATTTTCGAGCATCACGGTCATGCAGGCCCGTTGGTTCTTGAACTGTTCTCCGGCCTGAAAGTTCTCCTTCATGGTCAGCACTTGCCCAATATGTAAGCCGAACTCTCGGAAAAGGTCGTAATACAGACCAATGAGTTTCACCTGTCCTACGGCAGAGTACAGCTGACGCTGCTCAACGGAATCCAAAGAGTGATTGACACGCAACTCGCCACGACCACTTGCCATGGCACCGCTGGAAACGAGTATAATCTCGTAGCCTTGGTTTCGAAGCCATGCTATCTGATCGACTAATGCCGACATGCGTGTAACATCAAGTTTCCCGTCTTGACGTGTCAGTACGTTGGATCCTACTTTTATAACTATTCGTCTCTTCATCTTGTATGTCTTATTTTCCAGCGTCTTTCTTGCGTATCTCAACGCGGCGGATTTTTCCACTGATGGTTTTGGGCAACTCATCAACAAACTCCACGATGCGTGGGTACTTGTAAGGTGCAGTCTCGCGCTTGACATGTTGCTGCAACTCCTTTATCAGATCCTCGCCGGCTTTGTCCTTCCATTCCTTTCCCAAGACAATGGTTGCCTTCACCACCATGCCACGGATGTCGTCTGGTACGCCAGTGATAGCACATTCTACTACGGCAGGATGAGTCATCAGTGCACTCTCTACTTCAAATGGACCAATACGATAGCCAGATGATTTGATGACATCGTCAATGCGCCCCTCAAACCAGTAGTAGCCATCCTCGTCACGCCAAGCCATGTCTCCAGTATGATAAATGCCGTCGTGCCATGCCTCTTGAGTCAGTTCGGCATCACGATAATACTCCTTGAATAGTCCAATCGGTTTAGACTTTCCAACACGGACAACAATCTCACCTTTTTCACCATCTTCACATGATGTGCCGTCAGCACGCAGCAGGTCTATGTCATACTGGGCATTAGGAATGCCCATGCTGCCCGGCTTGGGTGTCATCCATGGGAATGTACCTAATGTCATGGTTGTTTCTGTCTGTCCGAATCCTTCCATCATCTGGATGCCTGTCTTCTCCTTGAATTTATCAAAGACGGCAGGATTCAGTGCCTCGCCAGCTGTCGTGCAATACTCAAGAGCTGACAGGTCATATTTGGAGAGATCTTCACGAATCATGAAACGGTAAATGGTTGGTGGTGCACAGAAGCTGGTAACATGATACTTTTCTATCTGACGCAATAGGGTGTCAGCATTAAATTTCTCATGGTCAAAGACAAATACCGTAGCACCGGCAAACCACTGTCCGTAGAACTTACCCCATACTGCTTTACCCCATCCAGTATCGGCAACGGTCAAGTGGAGTGAACCCTCGTGCAGGTTGTGCCAGAAGACGCCAGTGGTCAGATGTCCCATAGCATAGAGGAAGTCGTGAGCTACCATCTTTGGCTCGCCACTTGTTCCGCTGGTAAAGTACATCAACATCGTGTCTTCATTATGATTGACGAATGCCGGCCGTTGAAAAACCGGTGCAGATGATATTTCTTTAAGATAGTCATGGAATCCTTCTGGTATATGCTGGCCAATTGCGATATATTGGCTGACAGTGGGACTCTCGGCCTTTGACAATTGAATCTGGCCAAGCACATATGGGTCATCAACACAGATAATGGCCTTGACGCTTGCGCGCGTGTTCCTATATATTATGTCGTGCTTCGTAAGCATGTGGGTAGCAGGGATGACTACTGCTCCAAGCTTATGAAGAGCCAGCATCACTATCCACCATTCATACCGACGTTTCAGAATGAGCATCACAGGGTCGCCTTTGCCAATGCCTAATGTCTGCAGGTATGAAGCAGCCTGGTCTGACTGTTCCTTTAGCTGGGCAAAGGTGGTACGTATCTCTGCACCTTGGTCGTTCGTCCATAGCAGTGCCAGTCCGTCAGGCTTCTCTTCTGCCCATACATCCATTACGTCGTATGCAAAATTAAAGTTCTCTGGAATGATGAATTCCAGGTTTTTGTTGTAATCCTCCACTGAGGTGAAGCTGGTTTGCTTCAGAAATCTTTCTATCATTTTTACCTTTTTACTTTTTTACCTTTTTACCTTTACTCTACTGTAAATGCTAAGAATTTGACTGCCTTGTCACCAATGGCCAGCATACCATGAGGCTTGGTCGAGTCAAAGTAGATGGAGTCTCCTTCGCTCAGTGTCATGGTCTTGCCGCCTATGTACAGTTCCATCGTTCCTTCTAATACGAGGTTAAACTCCTGCCCAGGGTGGGTGTTCTTGTAAATGGTACGTGCACCGGGTTTCGGTTCTACTGTAACGATGAAGACGTCTGCCTTGTGGTTGACAAAACCACTGACCAGTGACTGGTATTTGTATGCTTTCGTGCGTTCTATGCTCACGCCTTGTCCTTTCCTTACCACGAAGTATGACTTCATGTGAGGTGTCTCGGCGAATATCAGTTCCTCGGTCGAGATACCGTATTTACGAGCTATCTTCATAAGGTTCGAGATGGTGATGTCAACTTCACCCTGCTCTATTTTCTTGTATTTCTCTACGTCAATACCAATTGTCTCTGCCATCTCCTCAACAGGAATGTCGAGAACTTCGCGCAAGCCTTGCAGGCGCTCGCCTATTTGCTTAAGTTGTTCGTCCATATATAAATAATGTGTTTAATCGTTTAGTTCAAAAACCTTTCCGTATCTGTATTGCCTGTTTTTATCGTGAGCGTCAGGCTTATCTGATTCAAGTGTCTCTTCTGCCTCGAAGGTTGCAGGGTCGGCTCCTTCCATCAGTTCGCCACAGTACCAGACGTGCGACTTGTCCTTTGAGTAGGTTCCCATTGCCACGTATGAGGCAGGGTCGGCATCGGGTAGTATTTTTCCGTTGTAGTAAACGTGCAGCCGGTCCTTTGCCTTGTAGAACTCAAGATACTCGAAGGTCGCCGGGTCGCTACCCTCTATGCGCAGGCTGTCGTAGTAGATGTATTGACTGTCTGTAGCCCAGAATTCACGTTCTTCACACTTCTTGACGGTGAATGTTGCCAAGTCTTTTACATGAAGGGGAGCTCCTTTATAGTAATAGTCTCTCCTGTCGCGGAACAGTGGATATTCCATGGGTTCTGCCGATGCAGGGTGGGCACTCGTCACCAGACGATCCTTGAACCATACGTGATGGGCATCACGGCCCAGCCAGTCCTTCATGCTTTGGAATGAGGCAGCGTCAACGTCTTTAAGCTCGTGTCTCTGAGTTCCGAAACTGACAGTCCAGTAGGTAAAGAACACCTTTCCGTTCTTTAC
This sequence comes from Prevotella sp., assembly GCA_017423565.1. Taxonomy (GTDB): domain Bacteria; phylum Bacteroidota; class Bacteroidia; order Bacteroidales; family Bacteroidaceae; genus Prevotella. The sequence goes on from JAFPED010000149.1 coordinate 6,192, forward strand.
TTCATATTTCCCATCAGTGTTACATGCTGTCATCAGAAAAACGATTGACGTCAGCATCAATGCAAGGATACCAGTCTTCGGCAATGCTTTCATCTGTATGATTAAAAATATTGATTGGTTATGCTTTATTTTGCTCCAGCCTTGAGACCACGGATAACAGCAGAGGTAAAACCGGCATGTTCCATCTCGTTCAGGCCTTTGATGGTTACACCACCAGGAGTAGTAACAAGGTCGATAGCCTGTTCTGGGTGCATGCCACTGCTTTCCAATAGTTCAACAGCACCGCGTAGCGTCTGCATTACAATCTGTTTTGCATCATTGGCTTTGAAACCAAGTTCTACGCCACCTTCTGAGGCTGCTCGTATGTAACGCATAGCATAAGCGATGCCACATGATGCTAATGTCGTACCTGCTGCCAGATGTTGCTCGTCAGTTAGTAACGTATGCCCCATGGAATCAAATAATGCTTTGACCTGTTCTGTTTGTTGAGGCTGTGCTGAAGCCGTCGGAACAATAAACGTCATGGACTGCAGCTGGGCAATAGCAATATTTGGAATGACAAGGAATGTGGGAATCATCTTCCCGTCTTGACTCATCCATGCTGTAATGCTATCATATTTAACACCAGCAGCCACAATGACAAGACTCTGATGGTCATAATCCAGTACGTCGCGCAGGCCAGTCAACACTTGCTCTACTAACCAGGGCTTTACTACTACGCATACAATGTCAGCTCCTTGTGCTGCCAGTTGGTTGCTGGGAGTTGCGGTAATGCCCATGTCGGCAAAGTGCTTTCGCGTCTCTATGGCAGGATCACTGATTGTGATGTCCTCGTTGTTCACCATCTCGCCTTTGATGAGGCCTTCGGCAATGGCGCCACCCATGGCTCCTGCTCCAATGATTGCTATTTTCATATACTTTGAAGTATTTTTGTTAGTTTCGTGATAAAATCATCTGCCTCTTCCTTCGTCAGACACAATGGTGGTAACAGACGTAAGGTATTGGTACCGGCGCAGCCAGTAAAGCAGTGTTCTTCGTGAATCAGCTGCTGACGCACCTCCTTGTGTGGTATGTCAAGGTCAATGCCTATCATTAAGCCTCGTCCGCGTACCTCTTTTATGTGTGGACTGTCCATCTTCTTGAGGCTGTCAATGAGGTACTGGCCTACCTGATGGGCATTCTCTATGATATGTTCTTCCTCAAATACGTCCAGCACAGCTAATGCAGCAGCACAAGCTAAGTGGTTGCCTCCAAAGGTGGTTCCTAACTGACCATAAACAGGCTCGAATTCTGGCGAAATTAATACGCCACCCATGGGGAAACCATTGGCAATACCTTTGGCTACAGTGATGATGTCGGGCTTGATGCCTAACCACTGGTGGGCGAAGAATTTGCCGCTACGTCCATAGCCACATTGAATCTCATCACAAATGAGCACCGCACCATAGCGTTTGCAAGCATAGGCTAAGCCTTGTGCAAACTCCGGCGTGGCCATTTGTATGCCACCAACACCTTGTATGGGTTCTAGTATGACGGCTGCCACACCACCTTTGGCTAACTCACGAATCCATGGCTCCAGATCGTTCAGTGGCAGGAAACGGGCATGATGGTTGTCGTTGATAGGAGCGACAATCTTCCTGTTGTGGGTCATCTCCACTGCTAATGACGTACGACCATGAAACGCTTTCTCACACGATAGGACACGCATCTTATTAGGATACTTGAACGATGCTAATTTCAGCGCATTTTCGTTTGCCTCTGCACCGGAATTGATGAGGAACAGCTGATAGTCTTCATATCCGCTCATCTTGCCTAATCGCTCTGCTAATTCCACTTGTAGCTTGTTGATGACGGAGTTGGAGTAGAACCCGATTTTGTTCAGCTGTTCTGTCACCTTCTGAATGTAGTGGGGGTGGGAGTGGCCTATGCTTATGACAGCATGTCCTCCATAAAGATCCAGATATTCCTGACCTTTGTCGTCCCATACTTTACATCCTTGTCCCTTAACGATATTTACGTCGAACAGGGGATATACGTCAAATAGTTTCATAATTATCAATTGTCAATTATCAATTATCAATTGTCTAAAACGCGCTGGCCTTCAGCCTCAGTCCTGCAGTCTCGTCGATGCCGAACATCAGGTTCATGTTCTGGACGGCCTGGCCAACAGCACCTTTTAACAGGTTGTCAATGGCAGAGGTAACAAGTATCTTACCGTCGAAACAGTCAACATGCACTAATGCCTTGTTGGTATTCACCACCTGTTTCAGGTCGATACCTTTCTCAGAGTAGTGGGTAAAGGCAGCTTCCTTGTAGAACTCCTTGTACGCCTCGATAATGTCTTCTGCTGGTGCCTTTGTCTTGATGACCGCCGTACAGAAGATTCCCCGGGCAAAGTCGCCCCGATAGGGAATGAAGTCGATGCTGGCGTCCAGATAACCCTGTATTTGTGCCAGGCTTTGGCGTATCTCTGCCAGATGCTGGTGGGTGAATGCCTTGTAAATGCTCATGTTGCCCGTGCGCCAAGAGAAGTGGGTGGTGCTGCTTGGCTTCTGTCCGGCTCCTGTAGAACCGGTAATGGCGTTGACGCTTACGTCTTCTTTCAGTATGTTCAGATGGGCCGCCGGCAGCAGGGCCAATTGTATGGTTGTGGCAAAGCAGCCAGGATTTGCTACATGCTGGGCTTGCTGTATCGCTGACTTGTTGATTTCTGGAAGACCATATACGAAGTCGTAATTCTTCACTCTTAACTCTTCACTCTTCACTCTAAAGTCCTGTGCCAAATCAATAATCTTTACGTTGGCAGGTATCGTGTGTTCTTTCAAGAACTGTTCGCTCTTACCATGACCGAAACAGAAGAAAACGACATCCACATCATCGAAAGGCATTTCGGCAGTAAAGCGTTGCTCGGTTTCTCCGATCAGCCCTTCATGGACGTCCGACAATAGATTGCCTGCATTCGATTCCGAATTGGCAAACACAATCTCTGCTTCTGGATGGTTCAGCAGCAGACGGATGAGTTCTCCGCCCGTATAGCCTGCAGCACCAAGGATGCCTACTTTTATCATCTTTTCTCGTCTTTGTGGATTCCGTAATATACTCTCAGTGGTGTGCTTGACACCTTGATGAAGCCCTTGGCCTCGTCGGCGGTCCAACCGGTCTGCGTCTCGCCATACTCTCCAAGTTTCGACTTCGTCAGGTCGTTGGCAGAGTCAATGCCTACAGTCTCGAAACTGTAAGGGCGTAACTTCAGAATTGCTGTGCCTGTAACATTGCGCTGGCTGCTGGTCAGCATGGCCTCAATGTCTGGCATGACAGGCTCCAGATATTGGCTCTCATGCAGGAACATGCCATACCAATTGGCTACCTGGTCTTTCCAATATTGCTGCCATTTTGAAAGCGTGGATTTCTCTAAAAGACGGTGAGCCTCAATGATGAGCTTAGGAGCTGCTGCCTCAAAGCCTACGCGTCCTTTGATACCGATGATGGTATCGCCAACGTTGGCATCGCGTCCAATGGCATATGAGGCACCTATCTCTTCTATCTTCTGGATAGCCTTCACCTTGTCAGTGAATTTCTCACCGTTTACACCAACTATCTCTCCTTTCTCAAACTCAATCTTCAGTAGTGATTCTTGTTCTTTACTGGTGACATGTTTCAGATAGGCTTCTTCTGGCAGTCCCTGAGTCGGATCCAACAGCTCACCACCGCAGATACTTGTACCCCAGATGCCTACGTTATAACTGTATTTCAGTTTTGTGAAGTCGGCATAGAAACCATGCTCATTCAGATAGTCAACCTCTTCCTTTCGGGTAAGTTTCTTGTCACGGGTCAGTGTGATAATCTCCACTCCAGGGGCCATTACAAGGAATGTCATGTCGAAACGAATCTGGTCATTGCCGGCTCCTGTTGAACCGTGGGCAATGGCGTCTGCACCTATCTCCTTGGCATAGCGTGCTATGGCTATTGCTTGAAAGATGCGTTCTGACGAAACAGAGATGGGATAACAGTTGTTACGAAGTACATTACCAAAAATCATGTATTTCAGTGACTTCTCGTAATATTCTTGTGTCACATCGAGTGTGACGTATGCTTTTGCACCTAACTTGTATGCATTTTCTTCATTGCTTTTCAACTGCTCAGCACTGAAACCGCCAGTGTTTGCACATGCAGCATAAACGTCCCAACCGTCTTGGGTCAGCTTCATCACCGTGTAGCTGGTGTCAAGTCCACCACTGAATGCTACTACTACTTTCTTACTCATATCTATATTGTTCTTTTTTATGTTTCTTTCTTCCTTATCTCTCTACCTTTGGCAAGGTGGGGCTGTCTAATTTCTTGATTCTCTCTATTACCTCTTCTGGTATCTTGGCAGGCAGATGCTCTTCTGGATCGTATAGCATTGCTGTGCAAATGCAGTACTTCCTCCCAGTGCGATGTAACACGTCAACGTTACAACAACCCTCACAACCACGCCAGAATGCTTCGTCGTCTGTCAAGTCTGCAAAGGTCACTGGCTGATATCCTAATTGGGTGTTCATGGCCATGACAGCTGCTCCACTCGTTAGAGAAAAAATCTTCGCATGTGGCCAACGTGTACGTGCCAGTGAGAAGGTCATGTCCTTGATGCGTTTTGCAACACCACGACCACGGAAGTCCGGATGGACTATCAGACCACTCGTCGTCACGTATTCTTTGTTTCCCCACGTCTCAATATAACTGAAACCTGCAAACCGACCATTGCATAAAGCA
>JAFPED010000150.1 GCA_017423565.1 Prevotella sp.
CTTCCAACGCAACAATTCCGGAAACATCCGTCTAAGGTCACCACCGTCGCAGTTACCACAAACTGCTCTCAACGTACGAAACTCCGCCAAGCGTTCTGCCACCTCAACCGAGCAGATATCTCCAGCATGCCATATCTCGTCACAGGGTTCGAAATAATGCAGATACTTAGGATCCCAATAGTTATGTGTATCGCTGATGATGCCTATCTTTTTCATAACTTAAACTTTTTCCTGATGAATGCCGCAATAAACTTCTCCGTTTCTGCCATACCAAGAATGCTGGAGTCTATACACAAGTCATAGCTTGTAGCATGCCCCCATCTCTTACCTGTATAGTAGTTATAATAAGCAGCCCGTTGACCCTCGGCTTGTTCTATTTTCTTTTGAGCCGGCAGACGTTCTAAGCCATCCTTATTCATCACCTGGCTGATACGAAAGTCCATAGATGCCGTAATAAAGATGCTAACCATACGAGGATGATTGCGCAACACGTAGTCAGCACACCGCCCCACAAAGACACACGAGTCTTCATCTGCAGCCCTTAACATGGCATCACTTTGAAATTGGAACAGGCTTTCCTGTGAGATGTCAGACGTAAAAAAACTATTATTACCTATATGAGGCAGTGGTACATTGAGTAGAGTTTTGAAGAAACCCTTTTTCTCATCGTTCTGTTCAAAGAACTTCTCACTGAATCCACTCTCCTTGGCAGCAAGGTTAAGTATTTCACGGTCATAATACTTCGCACCAAAGTCAAGAGCGAGCATTCGTCCAATGTCATGACCGCCACTACCCAGCTGACGACCGATGCAGATTACTATATTCTGTCTTTCCATGAGTTTTTAGTTTTTTCATATACAACCATAGCATAGGAATGGTCATTGCAAACGAGCAGAAGTCACTGACTGGCATGGAGTACCAAACACCGTCAAGACCCCAGAAGAGAGGGAAGGTGTAAGCCATGGGCAACAGCATAAAGAGTTGTCGCGACAAAGACAGGAAGATGGACACCTTAACTTTTCCTATACACTGGAAAAAGTTAGTGATTACAGCCTGTGAGCCTACAACAAAGAATACCAGCATTTCGATTTTTATACCTGTTGCCGACAGCCTCAACAACTCATCGTCAGTGGTAAAGATACGAGCTATCTCTGACGGGAACAGCATAGAGAGCGTCCAGCCAACAAGAAGAATGGCTGTAGCACTTCCGATTGTCAACCACAGGCAACGGAACATGCGACCGTACTTCTCTGCGCCATAGTTATAGCCCACTATGGGTTGCATTCCCTGGTTCATTCCCATGACAAACATGAAGAAAACCATCACAACAGAATTGGCAATGGAATAAGCTCCCACAGCCATATCGCCTCCATAGCGGACAAACTGATTATTCATGAAGATAACGATGACACACGACGTAACATTCATCAAGAAAGGAGAAATGCCTATCGATATGATGTTTTTCACCAGATCAGCCTTCAGTTTGTAAATACCTCGTTTCAGATGCAACAACTCTTTTTGGTCAGAGAAAAGCCACATCTGCCAACAAAGAGCAAGAGTCTGCGAGGTTACTGTAGCCAAAGCAGCCCCTCGAATGCCCCATCGGAACCACCACACGAAAGCAATAACCAAAAGGATGTTACACCCTACTGTAAACAGAGTGGCATACATGGCATGTTTTGGCTTTCCTGCAGCACGTAGTACGGCATTCATGCCAAAATACATATGAGTAATCATGTTGCCCAATAAAATGACAACCATGAACTCACGTGCGTAAGGTAGTGTCAAGTCGCTGGCTCCAAAGAATCTTAATATAGGATCAAGAAAAATGAGACAGACGACCATAAACAGGAAACCTATAATCAGGTTCAGGGTCACCGTGTTACCCAACAAGTGCTCGGCAGTCTTATAGTCACGTTGACCCAATTTAACGCTAATACATGTTGATGCTCCTACACCCACTGCAGCACCGAAAGCGCCACTGAGGTTCATAAAGGGGAATGTAATGCCCAGGCCCGCAATAGCATGCGGCCCGACCACTTGACCAATAAAAGCACGGTCTATAATGTTGTAAAGGCTCGAAGCCGTCATGGCAACGATAGCAGGCAAAGCATATTGCACCAACAACTGACCGACAGGTTTGGTTCCAAGTTCTAATGTAGCTTGCTTATTGTTCATATTAATAATGTGTGCAAAGGTACAAAGAAAATTAGAAATTAAGATTAAAAAACAATAATTATTTGGTATTTTCAATAAATAGCAGTAAGTTTGCACTTTCAATAACAGAAACAAATTATATCCGACATGAAACATAACATGATTATTGCCGCACTGCTGGCTTTTACCATGCAGACAGTTCAAGCCCAAGAGGCAACACCTGCTGCACCAGAGAGAGAATACAGTTACATCTATCGTGTATATCTGGCAGACAAACAAGGAACAGCGTCTATAAACAGGCCAGAAGAGCTGCTATCGCCGAAAGCTCTTCAGCGTCGTGCACGCCAGGGGCTGGGCATTGACTCTACAGACCTGCCTGTTTCTCCAAAATATGTGAAGCAGATAAAGAAACAAGCACAGGTTATTGGTACAAGCCGCTGGCTCAACACTGTGTTGGTGAAAGTCACAGACACGACTGCTATCAAACGTATAGAAGGGCTGAAGTTCGTTACTGGCACCCATCGGGTATGGATTTCACCCGACCGTGAGACCCCACTGCCTGACCGTAAGAAATACACCACCAGCTTTTCTGAGAGTGACTCTGTTGCAAATAACATTTACGGCAAGGGTTATCGGCAGATAGCCGTCATGGGTGGTGACAGTCTGCATGCTGAAGGGTTCCGTGGCAAAGGCATGACCATCGCAGTCATTGACGGAGGCTTCTGCAATGCAGATGTTATACCATCTATTCAGAAAATCAATATTCTGGGAACTCGTGATTTTGTCTGCGAGCCACGCCCAAACATTTATTATGACACCAGTCACGGCACTGGTGTGCTGTCGTGCATGGGTTTGAACGAGCCTAACGTTTTCATAGGAACAGCTCCCGAGGCCAGTTTCTGGCTGTTACGCAGTGAAGACGGCCGTACAGAGCAAGAGGTAGAAGAGGATTACTGGGTTATGGCCGCAGAGTTTGCCGACAGTGTAGGTGTAGATGTTATTAATACCTCGTTAGGTTACAACAACTTCGACGACCCCACAACCAGCCATAAGTACTGGCAGTTGGACGGACGCACAGCATTTATCTCACGCGGTGCATCACTGTTGGCAGGCAAGGGTGTCGTACTGGTATGCAGCGCCGGTAACAGTGGCGATGAGCCATGGAAGAAGATTACTCCACCAGCCGATGCCGACAACGTGCTTACTGTAGGAGCGCTGAATCGCCAGCTCGTCAATGCAAACTTCAGCAGTCTTGGTCCCTCGCAAGACGGCAGAGTCAAGCCCGATATCATGGCTATTGGAAACCCATCGTACCTAATGTATGGTGAAGGTGAAATCATCCGTGCCAACGGAACATCGTTCTCGTCGCCAACGGCATGTGGCATGGTAGCTTGTCTGTGGCAAGCACTTCCCCACCTCACCGCCTATGAACTGATGGACATTATTCGCAAAAGCAGTGATAATTACAGCCATCCTGACAACATCTACGGCTATGGATTGCCCAATTTCTGGCAGGCATATTTGAAGAACAAGACACGCTAACCAAGCATTACCATGCAGAAGAGGGCATACACGCTGAAAGAGCTCAATGCCATGGTACGCGATGCCATTGAGACAGAGTTGCCTGACGAGTACTGGGTACAAGCAGAGTTAGCAGAATGTCGCGAGAGCCGCGGCCACTGTTATATGGAGCTTATCGAGAAAGACGAGCTCAATAATACTCCAATTGCCCGTTCTTCTGCAAAATGCTGGAAATCAACATGGAACGTTGTCCGTCCATACTTTGAACGTGAGACCGGACAACGTCTTCATGCTGGTATGAAGGTGCTGCTCAAGGTATATGCACAATTCCATGAAGCATTCGGTTTCTCATGGATAGTGACAGACATCGATCCAACTTATACCCTGGGTGACATGGCACGCCGCAGGCAAGAAATCATAGCACACCTGAAGGCAGAAGGTGTGTTTGACCTGAACCGTGAGCTTTACATGCCACTGTTTCCTCAGCGCATAGCTGTCATCTCAAGTGCTACCGCAGCTGGCTATGGTGACTTCTGTAACCAGTTAGCCGACAACCCCTACGGTTTCTACTTCAGCACTCAGCTTTTTGAGGCCACCATGCAAGGCGAGGCCACAGAACAAAGTATCATCCAGGCACTGAACCGCATCTATTTGTCTGTCAACAGTTTCGACGTAGTAGTTATTATTCGTGGTGGTGGAGCAACGAGCGACCTTAGTTGTTTCGACTCACTGCCCTTGGCAGAGAACGTAGCCAATTTTCCTTTGCCAGTCATTACCGGCATAGGACACGACCGTGATGAGAGTATCATCGACATGGTGGCTCATACAAATGTCAAGACACCTACCGCTGCTGCTGCGTTACTTATATCGTGCCTAAAGGATGTGCTCGATGCTATCAATCAGGCTGAAGCCACCATTACACGACGTGTACGAAGCCAACTGGAAATGGAGAAACTACGCCTCAACCGCATCACGAGTATCCTACCACGGCTCTTCCCTACCATTAAGGCACGACAGGAGACAAGACTCGACGCACTATATAACAGAATATC
>JAFPED010000014.1 GCA_017423565.1 Prevotella sp.
ATAGAACCATCAGAGCCCAACATACGTACACGAAGCGTATAACTGCCAGGGTCAAGACTCATATAGGAGATATTCGGATTCTGACTGGTGGTCTCACTCCACTGGTCTTCCTCATCAAAGCCGTCAAGACGATAGGCAAAACTATGGCTATAGCCTACCGTAGCATAAGAAGAACCCAGCTGTATGGTAAAGTTATTCTCGTTATAACGCAAATACAGGTGAGGATTGGTCTCCAATGATTCCTCAAGCACCACACGGCCATGTATCTCCTCACCGACTCGAACTTCACGGCCACGAATGAGCAGGCCACTAAAGATAGGACGCTCAGAGCTTTTCTTCGAATCGACCAATACTGGGTCGATAATGTCCAGTCCACCTTGTCCACCAATAAGTATATGTCCATCGCGTGTCTGAATCATAGAACGTTGGTTATAGGTACCGGTCTGCAAACCGTCACGACTATTGAAACTCAACACATTGAAGTCGCATAGTCCATCTTCCCTCATCTGGACAATTATGCGTGACACTCCATGTTCAGTAACCACCCACATACTGTGGTCACGCTTGTCTTCAAGAATTGAACAGACACTGGAGCCTAACAGTCCCTTCGTCATGTCAAGTAGTTGGACACGCTTTGACTTGGGATTATAGATATAGACGCCTGATGACGAGCCTTGCCAAATAAGGTTCCTGCTGTCCTGAAAGATATAATTAGTGGTATGTGACAAACTGGTCAAATCTGGGTCTTCAGGTATTTTACGATTGATCAGCTGACCAGTGCTTGGATTGATAATCGAGTAAAAGTCGTCATGACCAACCATGAGCCATCCTTTTCTGGACCAACAGAAGTTTGTCATGTAACCATTGGTAAGCTCGGTATTACTCTGGTTCCACGAACGGAAGGTATTGGTGGAGGGATCATAACGCTGCACGCCACTACCAAGCGTGGCTATCCAGATGCGATGCCAATGGTCTTCGGCCAGGTCCCACACGTTATTATTAGCCAAACCCGTCATGCCGTCAGTAGCACGGATATTGTGAATGATGGCATGTCCTTCGGATGCTTGTTCTGTGGGAATACAATGTACCAGACCACCATTATAGGAGCCAAACCAGATGGTGCCGTCGGCTGCTGCCAACGAACCTACCATAACATTACCACTAAGTCCGCTATTGTCTTTCGTATAGTGTTGAAGTACTTCACCTGTACGAGGATTATAGACCTTGATACCCTGATCGTTCGTGCCTACCCAGTAGTTGCCATAACGGTCTTCACACACCGTATTAATCTCACCCAGCTCTACCGTACGGAAATGGTTAGCACTCTCACGGTACTGGCACACGCCATTCCGATAGAAACCTATCCACACCTGTCCAAGGTCGTCTTCGTACAAATGCCGCAAAGTATTATCACTGATTGTGGTCTCGTTGTACTTATTATTAAGGAACTGGCGCATCTCGTGGTTCTTCATGTCAATCACGATCAAACCTTCATGATCAGTAGCCATCCATAGCCAGCCATTACGGTCAACCAGCAAATCCCAGACCTGTAACTCCTGGGGAAGTCCCTCGATGCCACAAGAATGCATATAGTCCAAAGCTGTATTGTACCATTTCTTCTCCTTCTGAATATAGACGAAACAGTAGGGTTCTGCAATAACCCACAGGTTTTCCAGTGCATCGACATAAAGATTATAAGGACTGTTCTCAGGCCCACCATGTTCATGGATGTAATTGGAATGCCAGACAATACGTCCAGAACTGCCGTCCAAGCATATCAGTTCACCATTGTTGCTCGTCATAATGACATATGACCCCTGCGTACCAAATGAGGAGACATTGAACTGAGGTGGTATCTCGTTGTTTTCATAGTTATAACCAAAAGGGAAATGAGTCATCTTCTTTGTAGTAGGATTATAGCAATAGATTCCTACGTCATAAAGCTTTGCCCAATAATTTTTGTTCTTGTCGATATAGAAACGGTCAATACCTTGACGAGGGAAGCCCATTCGTACCAACTCATCCTGAATGTTGCGTTGGAAACGCTCAGTAGCCGGGTCGTAGAGCGAGTAATGCATAGCATGCTTGATCCACAACTTACCGTTGTGCCCCTCATACACCTGTTCCACGTAGTTATCGGGCATGGTTGTAGTGTCACGCCGGTTGGAGTAAAACGTCTTTACACGATAACCGTCATAGCGGTTTAATCCGTAGGCCGTTCCTATCCATACACTGCCTCTCGAATCCTTGAAAATACAGTTCACCTGCGAACTACTCAGTCCGTCACCAGTATCAAGACGGCGGAACTTCATATCGGGTATTACACCACCGGCGAATACCGAAACCGCATATAACAATAACGCAGCGACAACTACAAGACATTTGTAACTCTTCATAAGAATTTCCATACTTTAAAGCACTTTTAAACGACGGTGTATTCAGGAAAACAACTCCTGCTTCCAAGTAATAATTATAGAGAACCCCCCAAGGTTAGTACATATTGTTTCAGTTTAGTTATTAGAATCCCTGCAAAAGTAGCAATAAATCCCCAAACGTGCAAGCAAAAGGCACGATATAATTGTTAATAAACAAAAAATCAGAGGGACTCGTACCCATCGTTCTTCATTGCCTTGATGGCCATGCACTCCATTTCAACCAACCAGCCAGAACGACACACTGGGGCATGTACAATAATGTATGGCTTTCCGTGGAAGCGTTCCTCGTACATCGCATGCACTACTGCATAGTCGGCAGTATCGCGCAAATAGACAATCATCTGGGCAACGTCGTCGTACGTACAGTCAGCCTCAGCCAGCAGCGTCTCAACATTTTCCCACATACGACGGGTTTGTTTTCTGACGTCCTTCTCGAACATTATCTGTCCCTTGTTGTTGATGCTCGCTGTTCCTGAGATAAAGACATGACGGCGATCACCATAGTCAACATAGGTGCCACGTTCGAAACTTACACCATAGTCGCTGGTGCGATTCAGGTGTGTGGGAGCATATAAATAATGTATCTGTTCTTTCTGAAGTCCGGCAATGGCGTAGTTGTCCATCTGCGACAGCACATTAGGGTCTTGCTGTCGGCCACCAATACCTGTCGAAGCAATAAAATGAGTGTCACGAGTGAGGCCTTGGGTGAAGAAGACTTGGTTTCTGGCACGTACTACGCCACCATAGTTCAAATCAACATCATTTACGAAGAGCCATGTGCGTATGGCATTGTCTGCAAGTGTGCAGCCCTCCTCCATGAGTTGCATGACGTACTCATTGAACAACAGACGTGTCTGATATTCCGAATTAGCCGCCAAGTTACATGCACTACCATTCCAGAAATGACGATACGCACCATGTTGCACCTCGTAGAGTCCTCCATGTGTCATGCCTGTAACAACATTAGTCTGCAGATACACCCACATTCCTATCTTTGAGCCATCGAGCGGTGCCTGCTGTATGACGGATTTAGCACAATCGGTCACGTCACTGGCAATCACCTCGTCGGCCTGGTTCGATGCATCACTGAGGAAATAACGCTTAAACACGGCATGCGCCTCCGGCCACTTTTGCAACAACTGTTGATAGGCATCCTGCACAGCCTCTAACTGTTCATTAAACGTCAGCATCACATTGCCAACATGTATCATTGCATGGTATTCGTTCACCTCTGAAGTGCCCTCAAAACAGAAGATCTCTGCCCTGGCATTAGCGAACTCCATGTGTAATATTGAACTATCCATTGGTATTCTTTTCTTTTAGCATGCAAAGTTAGTGCAAACCGAGCGAAAAGCAAAATAAATTACGATTTATTATCATTTTCAAAAGAAAGAGGTAAAAAAGAATGGTACATGACGCATACCAACAAAAACAAACTGCCGCTTATACAAGTATAAACGGCAGTTTGCATAAAAGGAGTTAATGTTACTGGAAGAGAGCGTCAACGACTTCTGACTCGTTCCACTCAAGTGTATTGCGGTCGATGAGTCCCATCCACCACAAACCTGTGGTCTGATACTGCGTGAACTTCTCCTTCAGATACTTGGCATACTTAATACGCTCACCTGGTTCTTTCTTGCCATCGATGGCACCGAACTCACCGAAGAAAGCAGGGATACCCAGCTCGCCAGCACGTTTGAATACACGTGTGAACACGGCATCAATCTCATCTCTACAACTCTGGTCGAACACCAGGATACTCCACTCACCATTGTCGTTACAGAAGTTATATGGATCGTAGGAGTGGATAGACATCATGATGTGATTAGGATGTACATCGGTAGGTACAGCCATCTCGTCGAGTGCAGTCTGTGTGCTTGTGCTGGAGTAAGGATTGATGATGAGGTTACGATACTCGTTGTTGCCACCTGTAGCACGTACTGCATCAACGAAGTCCTGATGGTAACGGCGAATAGCCTCATAGCATCCGTTACCTGCAGCAGGAGCTGTCCAGCCATTGTTGTTGTTGCAGTAGAGTATCTCGTTGAAGCACTCGAAGAGCAGATGGTCACCATAGTCGCGGAAGGTGTTGGCTATCTGTGTCCACAACTTCTTGTATTTGACGCTTGCTGTAGGATAGATGTCCATATCGGCAATGAGCCATGCTGTCTCCGAAGCACCAGTATCGTGCATAACATTGACGATGCAATAGCAATTTGCGGCGAGTACCATATCTACAACCTCCTTCACACGTGCCATCCAAGCAGCATCCACGTTGCCGTCAGCGTCCATGTGAGGACCCCATGTTACTGGTACACGAATGATATTGAAGCCCTTAGCAGCGATGGCATTGATAATTTCAGGTGTAGTGATAGGCTGTCCCCAACCCTGTTCCCAGTCAGTAGGTGACTTTGTGGTAGGATCCCACCAGCTTCCAACAGGCCAAGAGTCGAGCGTATTACCAAGGTTATAACCCAGCTTGAGATCTTCGAGTGTGGCAAATGAGCTTGGGAAGCTATCGCCTGCATCGGTTCCCGTACCACGCTGGTTAATCGTGATGGTCTTAGTCATAGAACCCGACTTAAAGGTCAGTGTTGTAGAACGTGCCTCACCTTCGTTCTTTTGAATGGTGAGTCGCAGGAACGACCAACGGTCGAGGAATCCGTAACCGGCATGGTTACTGACGTCAGCCCAGTCAGCTCCTGATACTTCAGCAGTCCAGTCACCGTCGCACTCTACACCAAGTATAATGCTTGATGACCCCATGCTGAATTGCAATGCATCTCCCACATCGACGCTGTCACGCTTAACATTCAGCTTAGTGGCTGGTCCTGACGAGCGTCCCGTATAGCTGGGTTCGTTCTCCACGTCGGTACAGCTCAGAATGGTCAGAGCTGTCACGAACAGGAGTGCAGTATTAAATATATTCTTCAGTTTCATTGTTTTGCTTATTTAGTGGTTTTATTTCTTAGGAATATAAATGATGCGGGCATTGTCGAACTTCACATCCACCTTACCACGCGAAGTACTCTGGTTAATACTCTGCAGACGGAACTGATTGAGTCCTATGGTCTTGATATCAGCAAAGGTCTTGCCCTGATAGCATGCGAAACGACTCAGAGGCAGCACATGACGATACCAGCGTCCAGTAGGAGCCTTTCCGTTGATATCCTGCAGCACTGCTCCATCGGGGAATGAACCTGCCTGCGTGTCATAGTCCTCCCATGTGAAGTTGTCGTACGTATTCTCCGCATCGCCAATGGGTTGGAACATGTAACGTATGTATCCCCAGAAGCTACCGTTGTTATAGTCAGACTCGCTATAGACGTTAACGGCGAAATAGACCTCATCAGCTGTTGCTGTAGCAGGAATATTGTCGGACATAGCAAAGGAGTTGCCATTCCAATCCTTACGGAAATAAACCATTGTTCCCCACCACTGCTGTCCTTCTGAAGCTACATTGATATGGGCATAGACGCCGTCAGCCGTACCACTGTTGGTAAATGTGGCATTGGGGCCCCATCCGTTATCGGTAGCATCACCGTCGAAGGTTGTCAGAATGGTTGAGTAGTCATAGAAACGATCAACAGATACGCTGCCGCCAGGCGTTGTCACTGTCAGTTTAGTATCGTTACCTGCTGATGGCTTCTTGCTGAAGTTGACGTAGATGGAGTCTTCAGACTCTGATACAGTGAACTCATCAGGTGTCAGTGTGACATCACCATACTTCACACTCTCTACCTGTACGAACTCACGTCCGGTGAGTACCAGTGTCTCACCTATCTGTGGCATGTCGGTAGAAACAGTAAAGATGACGGGCTGTCCAGGCACTCTATAATAAGGTATATAGGTAATGCCTGATGCACACTCCAGCACGAGCAGTCCCTTGTCGTAAGGTACGCTTGGCATGGTGAACTTCAGTTGTGAGGTAGTTTCGTACGAATTGGTCATCTCATTGAGGTGATGGTCTTTGAGTACCGTTTCCACGTTAGTAACATCAACATGGTTACCGCCAATCTCTTTCCATTCCACACCTTCCAGTTCCTCTGCAGTAACGTCGGTGAAATATGCCTTCTCTACATCCACAAGGTTAAGTCCATAGATATTGATTTCGTCACCTGCCTCACGAGGATACTTTGCCTGAAGTCGTGAGATAGAGGGATATGGAGCCGTAATCTTGAACGAATAGACAGCTGTTCCGTGTGTTGTCTCCACACGGATTTCGTCCTTCAGAGAGCTATCGAAAGCAGTAAGCACGAAGCCATTAGCTTCCGTAGGTACGTTCACCACAATGCTGTAGTCGGTATTCATTGTTGGG
>JAFPED010000151.1 GCA_017423565.1 Prevotella sp.
CCAATTTGAGCGCACAAAATTACAAAATTTCTCTTAAATAGCATAAGAAATGTCAGAATTTTTAACTTATTCGGCTATTTTCAGCCTAACAAGCTCGATTTTTGTCATTGTATTCTTGAGAATTTTGAATTCGAACTTGCCAATTTTGACTATTTCGTTCTGCTTGGGGAAACTCTGGTATTCGTGCAGAATAAGTCCTCCTACTGTCATATATTCATCGCTCTCGGGGAGCCCGAGGTCGAACATTTCGTTAACTTTCTCAATTTCCAGTCGTGCAGAGAGCACGTATTCGCCATTGTCGAGTTGTTTGGCTACGTAGTTGGAGGTGTCGTGCTCGTCCTCAATGTCACCAAAGATTTCCTCTACAATGTCTTCAAGTGATACCAAGCCACTGGTACCGCCAAACTCATCGACTACGATGCCGAGTGATTTCTTCTGCTGCATGAAGATATGCATGAGTTTGCGTGCTGCCATGGTCTCAGGGACGAAAGGCAGGGTACGTATAAGCGTTGATTGTTTTGAATTGAGCGTTGAGAGTTGAGCGTTGAGCGTTGAGGGCTGTGCATTGAGACGGAACATCTCAGAAGAGTGAATGTAGCCTATCACGTGGTCAATGTCGCCTTTATAGACTATGATTTTAGAGTATCCACTCTCTACGAAACGGTTTTTCAACTCTTCGACAGTGGTGTCATCGATATCGATGGCTTCTATCTCCGTTCGAGGTATCATGCAGTCGCGTACCTTCGTGTCTGAGAAATCGAGGGCATTGTGGAATATCTTTACTTCTTCATCCACCTCATTCTCGTCGGTAGCATGGTCGAGACTGCTTTGTACCAGGTAGTCAAGATCAACCTTGCTGAATTCGTGTTCTTCAGCAGTTGTCTGCATCTTGACACCAAATATGCGCAGAATGATGCGTGACAGGAAAGTGGCAAACCTCGAAATAGGGTAGAGCACAACATAACATATCAGAGCAGGTAATGCAAAGAACGTTAGCAACGTGTTTGCATTGTTCTTGAAGATGCTCTTGGGCAGAAACTCACCCGTGAACAATACTACAATGGTAGATGCAATGGTATCGGCAGCCACACGTAGTCCGTCATAATCACCAAATAAACGGTTGAAGAACAGCTGGTCGAACACTTGGGCAAAGAGGATGCCATAAATGACGAGAGCGATGTTGTTGCCCACGAGCATGGTACTGACAAACGTGTTTGGGTGTCGATAGAAGAATCGGATAGCCTTCTGGGCAATGCCATTCTTCTGGCGTTCCATCTCTGCCCTCATGCGGTTACTGGACACGAAAGCTATCTCCATGCCAGAGAAGAAGGCCGAGAAAATCATTGTCACCACCAACCCAATGATTTGTGGTGTGAGTTCAGAGAGTTGTTCTATCATGGTGTGTCAGTGTCAGTAGGTTTGGGTGAGGCTGCATGTCGTACAGCAGGCTGGCGTGTAGGCAATGCAGGCTGTGATGTGGTGTCTGTAGGTTCCTGTTTGTCTTCGCCAGTCATGTCCTCAGGTAGGAAAGAACCTTTTGAGTTAGTGATGAGATAGTGCGTCATGCGCTCATCGCTACGGAAATAGGTTCCCTGCATGGTACGTTCTGGTGTGATGACTTTTGAGAATACGTTAGAATAAAACTCGTGTTTTATGCCGTCCCAGAATAGTTCTTCGCTGGTAAATATGAGTCCGTTGACATTACGTATTCTTACACGTCCGCGTAGGTGCCACAGACGTTTCACGTCATAGTACCATGCGGTGTCTGCCTGAATGTAGCCTTCTACATGGAATTTGTTGTCGAACTGTTCAAGGAAGATGCCTTTCATGAATTCCCATCGTGAAGGGTTCTTGATGACATTGACATCCCACCGTTCAGTCACTATACGATACTTCATCACACCAGAGTCGGAGATGAGTGTGTTGACGCCATAGGTTGTCATCATCGATACAGAGTCGCGATCGTGGATGGCAGGTGCAATATGCTCCTTCTCCTCAGTACAAGATACCAAGAATAAGGCAATTGCAAAAGCTATGGGAAGACGTCTCATTGGCAGGAGTGACTTATCTGACTTTCCACTTCTGGAACCATCGCTCATTGAATGTCAGGCCGACGTTGATGCGGAAGGTGTTCTCTGTAATCAGATCCTTAGCAGAAGTATGAACCCATTGTGCACTGATGTTCAGCTGTGATGCCCTTGGGTTAGTCCACTGGTTGAAGATGGGCAGGCCCAATCCGATACTGACGCTCAGTTCTTTGGGACCCTCGACACCCTTTATATTATAATATGGTGTAGCATAGGAAGCACCCATACGGTAAGAGACACGTTTCAGGAAGTTACGTGCATCGTAGGCATTGGGCGTCCATTCGCCACCAACAGTAATCTTCTGTCGGTCGCGTAACACGTTATTTGACAAGACGTAATCCTGCGTTGTGAGGTCAATCTCTGGGAATTTTACGTCGCCCCACTTCTGAAGACTGAAGTCGGCTCCCAATAGCCAACGGTTAGCATGCCGATAGGACAGGCCAGCTCCAAAGGACATGGGGATTTCCAGACCGTCTTTTATAGAATAGGACGTTGTCTGTGTCACACCTGTCTGCGAATTGGTGTTGGTGATAGTCACAAAAGGATCTGCCTTCAGTTTGTGTCCAAGTCCGAAGGTAGCACCAATGGTCAGCGCATCCTGTTTGCCCAGTTTCTGCTCCCACTGAATACCAGCATCGAGTTTGTAGTTATTGATGGTTGCACCATATTTTCTGGTCATGGTGTTAATATAACTGTCATTGCTGCTAACGGTGGCTGCCTTCTCGTAGGTTCCCCACAAGTAAGACCCGTTGACACCGATAGACAAACCGCCAAAGGGATTCCATCCAATACCTACAAATGCCTGATGCAAACCACCGGAACCGCTGTGTTGCTGTATGGCAGTGGTGGTGGAAGAACCGATGTTCTCAGTCAGCGAGTAGCTATAACCAATGTTGGTAAATGGAATGAGACCTGCACTCAAACCAACTTTTGGGAATAGACGGAATGTAGCAACGGCATACTCGAAGTTGGCATTACGTGCGTTAACTTTCGTACCTTGCTCACTGAAATTTGTCAGTTGCAAAGACAGACCGACGTCGAAAACCATGGTCAGGGAGTCAACAGCAGAGTAAGATGCTGGGTTCAGGTAGTTTACTTGATTGCCATCACGCAAACCGTATGCTAAGCCGTTCATGCCACGATTAAATCCCTGCGACTGGTCTGACAATACGCCTAAGCCATACTGGCTATAGGGTGAATTGGTGCCACTCTGAGCAGAGACGTTCATGCATATAGCTCCCAGAAGGATGGTGCTCAATAATAATTTTTTCATTGTCTTATAATCATCAGTTCCGAAGTATTTCGGAGTTTGCGGTGCAAAATTACGGAAAAAAAATTAATTATAGGTTATGAATTACGAATAATTTAGTAATTTTGCATCGTGAAACATTTAAAAAGCATTTTTAGAACTCTGTGTCTGTTGGCCGCAGTACTATTGGTAAGTACTGATGTGAAGGCTCAAAACGATGCAGTAACGGCATACTATGACTCTGTGGAAGTATCGCTGCTGACCTGTCAGCCCCATGAGGAGATATACAGTCTCTACGGACATACGGCACTGCGATACCATGACCTGAAAAGGAATGAGGACTGGGCGTTCAACTATGGTATCTTTAATTTCCATGCGCCCCATTTCGTGTTACGTTTTGTCTTTGGACTGACTGACTACGAACTGGGAGTTATTCCTACTGACATATTCAAGCAGGAGTACCGACGCTTTGGCAGTCAGGTTACCGAGCAAGTCCTCAACCTGACAAACGAGGAGAAACATGCCATTCACAAGGCACTTTACGAGAACTATAGACCAGAGAACCGCGTCTATCGATACAACTACTTCTATGATAACTGTACGACACGTGCTCGCGACATGGTGGAGCGTAACATTAATGGTCAGGTACGTTATCAGGACAATCCTGACTATGAACCCACCTATCGTGAAATGGTACGCGAGTGTACAATGGCTCATCCTTGGGCAACATGGGGTAATGATTTCCTGTTAGGTATCAAAGCCGACCTGAAAACCGACCAACGCCAACAGGAGTTCCTGCCCAATAACCTGTTGCATGACTTTGCCCGTGCTCAGATTATCAGAACCGATGGTCGTTATGTACCACTGGTAAAGGAGACCCGGCAGATTGTGCCTTCAGGCGTGCAGATTGTTGAACAGGACTTTCCCCTTACGCCTACTGAGTGTGCCATCATCCTGTTGATTATCTCGTTGCTCGTATTTGCTTACGAGTGGAAAAAGCGACGGACTCTGAAATGGTGGGACATCCTTCTTATGACGATGCAAGGCCTGATGGGCTTGGTCTTGTTTGTTATGATTTTCTCCCAGCATCCTACGACAAGCATCAACCTGCAGATATTACTCTTCAACCCGTTGCCACTCTTCTATATATATAATATGTATAGGAGAAAGAAGACTCATTACTGGAATCTTCTGGTTTGTATGGTCCTCCTCTTCTATATAGGCGGCATTTGGCAGGACTATGCCGAGGGCTTGGAAATTGTGGCACTATGTTTGCTAATAAGATATTGGTCAAATTTACGAAATGCGAAATAACAAGTATTTATACCTTACCCTGCTGGCCGTATTGGGATTTCATCAAGAGGCTATAGCACAGGCTGTGACAGCAGCACCAAAGTTGGTGGTGAACATCACCATCGACCAGTTGCGCGCAGACTATCTTGAGACCTATGCTCCTCTCTATTGCCGCGACGGCTTCAATCGTCTGTTGGCACAGGGAAAGATATATACCAACGCATCTTATAATTTTGCACCTATTGATAGGGCTTCAGCCATTGCCAGCCTTGTCACAGGCACCACGCCTTACTACCATGGCATTATAGGAACAGAATGGCTGGAGCGTCCCAGCCTGCAAACCGTCAGTTGTATAAACAAGGCAGAAAAACGTAATACGCCTGCAAACCTACAGACATCGACCCTGGGCGATGAGATGAAACTGGCTACAGACGGCGTGTCACTGGTTTATTCCTTTGCACCTACGGCTGATGCTGCCATTCTGTCAGCCGGTCATGCTGCCAATGGTGTTGCTTGGGCTAATCAGAGCCGATGGAACAATGTTGAGTATTATGCCCCGCTGCCTCAGTGGCAGGGCGATTATACCAGGACGTTTGGTGTAGGAACAGATGTCAACCGCAGTGTTACTGACTTGGCCATTAAGTGTATTGAGCAGAGTAGCATCGGTATTGACGATGCTCCGGACCTGTTGAATATTGTCTATCAGCAAGGAACCACACCCAGAGACACGTATATTAACCTTGACTATGACATCTCACGACTGATAACCAGATTGGAAAGTCGCTTCGGACTGAACAAGGTGCTTGTTGTGCTTACAGGAACAGGCTATGCTGAGGAGCGTCGTGGGCGTGAGAACGAGGAAAAGTTCCATATTCCTACAGGGAAGTTCAATATTATACGTACTGCCAATCTGCTCAATATGTATCTGGGAGCCATCTATGGGCCTACCAAGTACGTGGAGACATGCTATAAAAACCAACTGTTCCTCAATCGTCAGCTCATAGAACGTCTGAACATCAACCTGAGTGAACTGCTGAAACGCTCGCAGGACTTCCTTATACAGGTAGAGGGCGTACGCAATGTCTATTCCAGCACACAGCTGATGACCAGCGAGAATTCTCGTTTGGAAAAGATACGCAACGGCTACTGCATCGACAAGTGTGGCGACTTGATTATAGAGGTTGCTCCTGGTTGGAAACTTGTCAATGAGGAAAGGCACGAGAACAGCGTGCAGCGAGCCAGCTTCTTCTCATTCCCTATTATATTCTATGGTGCCAATATGCCAAAGGAACGGGTACTGACACCTGTCACCGTTGATCGCATAGCACCAACTATTGCAAAAGCTATACGTATCAGGGCACCCAATGCCTGTACTTCGGAACCCTTGTTCTGAAAACCATCGGACCCATTAGTCCCATTAATCCCATTAGTATAATAAAATAACGACAAAAAGATATGAACTTTACAAAAATTCTGAAGTCGCTCTTTGGTGACAAATCATCACGCGACATGAAACTCATCCAACCACTGGTTGACAAGGTGAAAGCCGTCTATCCCAGTGTGGAGAAACTGGATAACGATGCGCTGCGTGCACGTAGCAAGGAACTGCAGCAACAGGTGCAACAGTCTGCAAAAGAGCAGAAGGCACAGATAGCAGAACTGAAGGCAAAGATTGAGGATACGCCACTGGACGAGCGTGCAGCCATCTTTGCACAGATAGACAAAATAGAGAAAGAGGCCCTCGATGTTTACGAGAAAGCTCTCAATGAGGTAGGCCCCGAGGTGTTTGCTATTGTCAAGGAGACGGCCCGTCGCTTTGCTGAGAACGAGGAAACCATTGTTACTGCAACCGACTTCGATCGTGAGCTGGCAGCTGATCCTTCCAAGGACTTCATCACCATTGATGGTGACAAAGCTATTTACCACAACCACTGGACAGCAGGAGGCAATGACCTGAAGTGGGAAATGATACATTACGACGTACAGCTCTTCGGTGGTGTTGTACTGCATCAGGGAAAGATTGCAGAGATGGCAACGGGTGAGGGTAAGACCTTGGTAGCCACCCTCCCTGTCTTCCTGAATGCGCTGACAGGTAATGGCGTACATGTGGTAACTGTCAACGACTATCTGGCTAAGCGTGACTCTGAGTGGATGGGACCGCTCTACATGTTCCATGGACTTAGTGTTGACTGCATCGACAAGCATCAGCCTAACTCACCAGCCCGTCGTAAGGCTTACCAGGCAGATATTACGTTTGGTACAAACAACGAGTTTGGTTTCGACTATCTGCGTGACAATATGGCCATTTCGCCTGCCGACCTTGTACAGCGTTCACATAACTATGCTATCGTCGATGAGGTTGATAGCGTGTTGATTGACGATGCTCGTACACCACTCATTATCTCTGGTCCTGTGCCAAAGGGTGACAACCAGATGTTTGAGGAATACCAGCCACTGGTAGAACGTCTGGTAGCTGTGCAGCGCCAACTGGCAACCCAGTTCCTTGCTGAGGCCAAGCAGAAGATTACTCAGGGACTGGCTAACAAAGATCAGAAACTGACCGATGAGGGATTCCTCTCGTTGTTCCGTTCTCACAAGGCACTGCCAAAGAACAAACCGCTCATCAAGTATCTCTCAGAAGAGGGTATCAAGGCTGGTATGCTGAAGACTGAAGAGACTTACATGGAGAACAACAACCGTAAAATGCCAGAGGCTGTGGAGCCACTGTACTTCGTCGTTGATGAGAAACTGAACTCTTGCGACCTGACGGATAAGGGTACAGCCTGGCTGGCTAAGCAGGTAGAACAGGAGGATTTGTTCGTATTACCTGATATTGCCAGTGAGCTGTCTGCCTTAGAGGCACAGACAGGGCTTTCTGACGAGGAGCGTCTGGCCAAGAAAGACGAGCTGCTCAACCATTATGCTGTTCAGAGCGAGCGTGTTCATACGTTGCAGCAATTGCTGAAGGCTTATACCATGTTTAATAAGGACGACGAGTACGTAGTCATTGATGGTGAGGTAAAGATTGTCGATGAACAGACTGGTCGTATCATGGAGGGTCGTCGCTGGAGTGATGGCTTACACCAGGCAGTCGAAGCCAAGGAGCATGTCAAGGTGGAAGCAGCCACACAGACTTTTGCAACCATTACCCTGCAGAACTATTTCCGTATGTACCATAAACTGGCTGGTATGACTGGTACGGCTATTACCGAGGCAGGTGAGTTCTGGGATATCTACAAGCTTGATGTTGTGGAGATTCCAACAAACAAGCCTGTTATTCGTGACGATCAGGATGACCGTGTCTATAAAACTGCACGTGAGAAATACAATGCTGTCATTGACGAGATTATCAAGATGCGTGAGAGCGGACGCCCCACACTGGTAGGTACTACGTCTGTGGAGATTTCGCAGTTGCTGTCGAAGATGCTTGAGATGCGTAAGATTCCTCATCAGGTGCTGAACGCTAAGCTGCACCATAAGGAGGCAGACATCGTTGCACAGGCAGGTCAGTCAACTAATGGTCTGGGTGCTGTCACTATTGCCACCAACATGGCTGGTCGTGGTACTGATATCAAGTTGTCACCAGAAGTAAAGGAAGCCGGAGGTCTGGCTATCATTGGTACCGAACGTCATGAAAGCCGTCGTGTTGACCGTCAGTTGCGTGGTCGTGCCGGTCGTCAGGGAGACCCAGGTTCTTCTGTCTTCTATGTTTCTCTGGAAGATAAGCTGATGCGTCTGTTTGCTTCTGAACGCATAGCAAGTGTGATGGATAAGCTGGGATTCAAGGATGGCGAGATGATCGAGAGTCCTATGATCAGCAAGAGCATTGAACGTGCACAGAAGAAGGTTGAGGAGAATAACTTTGGTATCCGTAAGCGTCTGCTGGAGTACGACGATGTGATGAACAAACAGCGTACTGTGGTCTATGAGAAGCGCCGTCATGCCTTGATGGGTGAGCGCATAGGCATGGATATTTCGAATACCATCTGGGACCGCATTGTCAACATTATCGAGAATAATGACTTTGAAGGTTGTAAGGAGGAGTTCCTGCACATCTTCTCTATGGAGGTGCCGTTTACCAGCGAACAGTTTATCAATGACGACCGTGATAAGCTCGAGGAGAGTGCATTCCAGGCAGCCATGGAGAACTTCAACCGTAAGACGGAGCGCATCATGACTGTTGCACAGCCCATCATCAAACAGGTTTATGAGAACCAGGGACAGCTCTACGAACGCATTATGGTGCCAGTGACTGACGGTCGCCGTATGTATAACATTCCCTGTAACCTCAAGGAAGCCTACGACTCTGAGTGTAAGACCATTGTGAAAGAGTTTGAGAAACAGATACTCCTCCATATCATCGATGACGCATGGAAGGAGAATCTGCGCGAGTTGGACGAGCTGAAACACTCAGTTCAGAATGCGTCCTACGAGCAGAAAGACCCATTGCTGATCTTCAAACTCGAGAGTGTCAAACTGTTCGATAACATGGTGAACACCATGAACAACCGCATTGTCTCTATCCTCATGCGTGCTGCTATACCTGAGATGCAGCAGGTACAGGAGGCAGCACCTGAACAGCGCACACGTCGTGACCAATACACAGAGTCGAAGCAGAGTCTGGAACAGGAGCAGATGGTTGATCCTAACCAGGCAGCCGCAGCTGCTCAGGACACTCGTGCCCAGCAGCCTCGCACACCTATCATGAAGGATAAGCTGCCCGGACGTAACGATCCTTGTCCTTGTGGCTCTGGTAAGAAGTTCAAGAACTGTCACGGCCGTGGACTGGTTTAAGAATTGATGATTGATAATTGAAAATTGATAATTATGATTACCATCAGTAATCTTAAGAAACAATTTGGGGAAACTATAGCCAGCGATATCGCCTCGTTTACTATTAACGATGGCGATATCCTTGGCCTTGTAGGTAACAATGGAGCAGGCAAGAGCACACTCTTCCGCATCATGCTCGACCTGTTGAAACCTGATGCAGGTAGCGTGTCTTATACGTTTCCCACACTTGGTGTAAGCATCAACCCGGCAGAGAGCGAAGAGTGGAAATGGCAGGTGGGTGCTTATCTTGATGAAGGATTCCTCATCGACTTCCTTACACCAGAGGAATATTTCGCCTTCCTGGGTAAGGTGTCTGGAAAAACGCAGGCAGAAGTGGATGAGCGTCTGAAAGACTTTGAGCGCTTGTGCGCAGACGAAATCTTTGGACATAAGAAACTCATACGTAACCTCTCTGCAGGAAACAAACAGAAGGTGGGCATCATCTCTGCTCTCTTCAACAAACCCAACACTATTATCCTCGACGAGCCGTTCAACTTCCTCGACCCGTCAAGCCAGAACATGCTGAAGCACTTGCTTACTGAATACAACAAGGAAACAGGAGCTACCATTCTGATTAGCAGCCATAACCTGGCACATACTGTTGACATCTCTTCGCGTATTGCTCTGCTTGAACATGGCAGGATAGTGCGCGACATTGATAATGCTGGCGGTGCTGCTGCACAGGAGCTGGAGAACTACTTTGATAATGTTTGAGATTTAAGGTTTATGAACAAGATTGGTCTTTTTGCTTTTTCACTCGTCATTGGTCTTTTTAC
>JAFPED010000152.1 GCA_017423565.1 Prevotella sp.
CATGATAGGCGTGAAGGTCATGGTCACCGGTACTAATACCGGCACGATCACAGATTACGATGGTAACTATACCATCAGTGTTCCTCAGGGCAAGACGCTAACCTATTCGATGGTAGGCTTCAAGCCCCAAACAATCGATCCCAAAGGCAGAACAACAATCGACGTCACTCTGGAAGAGGACAGCAAGATGCTGAACGACGTGGTTGTGGTTGGTTACGGTACCATGAAGAAGAGTGACATCTCAGGTGCTAGTGTGACCATTGGCGAAGATGCTGTCAAGGGAAGTCTCATCACCTCTCTGGATCAAAGTTTCCAAGGTCGTGTGGCTGGTATTCAAGCGACCAACACGAGTGGTGCTCCTGGTTCATCCTCCAGCATTCGCGTGCGTGGTCAGGCAACCATTAATGCAAACGCAGAACCTCTGTATGTCATCGATGGTGTCATCGTGCAGAGCGGTGGAAATAATGGTCAGAACAGCCAGTCAGGCGCAAGTTTCGGTCTGGGTGACGCTTTGGGTAATGGTAGCATGAGTACCATTTCTCCGTTGGCAACAATCGATCCTTCAGACATCGTCAGTATGGAAATCCTGAAGGATGCTTCTGCAACTGCCATCTATGGTGCTCAAGGGGCAAATGGTGTTGTACTGATTACCACCAAGCATGGTAAGGCAGGCGAGGCCAAGTTCAGCTACAATGGCAACTTTGCTGTGAATCGTCAGCAAAAACGTTTGGACATGATGAACCTGCGTGAATATGCTGAATACTACAACAGTTTGGTTGATATGGGTGAGATTTACGAGAATAACCCCATGCTGGCTGACCCAAGCATTTTGGGCAAAGGTACCAACTGGCAGGATGCCGTCTTCCAGACAGCTCTCCAGCACAGCCATCAGGTAAGTGCTCAGGGTGGTACAGACAAGGTACAATACTACGCAAGCGGTTCGTACATGAATCAGGAAGGTACCATCATCGGCAGCAACTTCAATCGTTTCAGTTTCCGCACCAATCTGGATGCTCAGATGAAGAGCTGGCTGAAGTTCGGCATGACAGCTGCCTACAGCAACAGCAACGATGACCTGAAGCTGGCTGACTCAAACGAAGGTTTGATTTACTACTCTCTGACAACCCCTCCCAATATACCTATTTATAATGTGGACGGAAGCTACAGCAGCGTCAGTCAGGAAGGTTACACCAGCCCCAACCCCATCGCCATAGCTATGGAGGATGACATTCTGCTGAATCGTCAGAAACTGAATGGCAACTTCTTCTTTGACGTGAATCCCTTCAAGTTCCTCACTTGGCATACTGAGTTGGGTTATGACTTCAACTGGAGCACTTCAAAGACCTATGAGCCTACTCTTACTTTAGGAACTTACAATCGTACTCAGAATTCCGCCTCGCAGAACAAGAGTTCCAGCAAGTTCTGGTCTCTGAAGAACTATCTGACCTGGAGCCAGCAATTCGACAAGCACAACGTGACAGGTATGGTTGGTCAGGAGCTTTGGGAGAGCCGTTACGACTGGATGCAGATCAGTTCTACAGGCTTGCCCAGCGACGATGTTCACAGCCCTGCTCTGGGTGACTTGGATTCGCAGAAGTTCAATAACGGTTTCGGCAGCAGCTCGATGGCCAGCTTCTTCACCCGCTGGACTTACAGCTATAACAACCGCTATAACGCTACTTATACTTATCGTTACGATGGAAGCTCCAACTTTGGTCCCAACAACCGTTGGGCAGGTTTCCACTCTGTAGCTGCCAGTTGGCGCTTCACAGAAGAAGAGTTCATGAAGGATGTCAATTGGCTGAGTAACGGTAAACTGCGTATCGGCTGGGGCCAAACGGGTAACAGCAACATCGGTGGTTACAGATGGGGTTCTGGTATCAGTAAGATGGAGAGCATATTTGGCATCAGCTATCGTCCCAGCAATATTGCCAACCCGGATGTTAAATGGGAGACTCAGGAGCAATGGAACATCGGTCTCGACTTGGGATTCTTCAAGGACCGCCTGAATTTCACCTTCGAATGGTACAACAAGGAGAGCCGCGATATGCTTATGCTCAAGCAGGTTCCCAGCTATATGGGTATCAACGAGAACACTAATCCTAGCATTCGTCTGGAGGCTCCTTTCGGAAACTTTGGTCACATCCGCAACCGTGGTGTGGAATTCACAATTGATGCTCATCCCCTGGTTGGTAAGTTCGAATGGGATCTGAACTTCAACATATCACACAACAAGAACACCTTGGTATCTCTGAACGACGGTAGTGGCAACAAGAGCCTGATTGGTTGGGGACAATGGAGCGACGTAGTAACTGAGAGCAAGGTTGGCGAGAGTCTTTACAGCTTCTATGGCTATAAGACAGATGGCATCTATACCTCATTGGAGGATATAGAGAACAGTCCCAAGCCTCAGGCAGCTCCCTCAGATGGCGTATACAAGCGTACGTCTACCGTCTGGGTGGGTGACATCAAGTACAAGGACCTGAATGGTGATAATGTCATCAACACAGAGGACCGTACCAATATTGGCAGTCCTATGCCAAAGTTCACCTTTGGTTTTACCAACACTTTCCGCTACAAGAACTTTGACTTGACTTTGTTCCTGAATGGTTCTGTAGGCAACAAGATTCTGAACTATAATGCTATCACGTTGACTCACATGTATAGCAGCTGGACAAATCAGACTAAGAATATTTCAGATCGTGCAATTCTGGTTCCCATCGATCCCAATAAGGATTATAGCCAGGGCACCATACTCCGTCCTGATGGTTCAGTCATCGAGAACTGGTACGACGATATTACCAACGTGAAGGTGAAGAATCCTGATGCAGGACTTCCTCGTCCCAGCCTGTATGGAGACCCCAATGACAACGATCGCATCAGCGACCGCTATATCGAGGATGGAAGCTATTTGCGCGTGAGGAACATATCATTGGGTTATACGTTCCCCAAGCAAATGCTTAGCAAAGCAAAGATTGAGAGCCTGCGTCTGTACACCAACATCCAGAACCTATGGACTATCACAGGTTATAGCGGTTACGATCCAGAGGTGGGTGTCAGCACCACCAGCGCTAATGTATATGGTTTGGACAATGGGCGCTATCCTAGCCCCACCACCTATTCAGTTGGTGTTAACTTGACCTTCTAGAGCATAGAACATTGATATCTAAAAGAAAAAAGTATATATTATGAAACTAAGATATATCAAATCAATAGCAGCCATAGCTCTGCTGACGCTGGGAATGACTTCCTGCGAAGATTTCCTGGATCGTCCCAACGAGGATGGTTACAACACGGGTAATTATTATCAGACAGATGAACAATGTTATGCTGGCGTCAACTACCTGTACAACGCACCCTGGTATGATTTCCAGCGTGGATTCATTTTTGTAGGTGAAGGTCTGAGCGGTAATTATCGCCAAGGCGATATGTCAACCACCTATATAAATTTCACCCTGAATGGAACAGATGATTATCTGGCTCTTATGTCAGCCTCATTGTGGAGTGTGATTGCCCATTCAACTCAAGTGTACAACAACCTCAAGAATGCCAGTGGTCCCAGTGAGGCTGTCAAGGACCAGTGTATGGGCGAATGTCTCGTCTGGAAAGCATTGGCCTACTTCTTCTTGGTACGTTCATTCGGCGAAGTTCCCATCATTCATGATGGTTCTCAAGTGTTGGCAGATGGTTCCTATACCAATATCCAGAAAACCAAGCGAGCAGATGTGTATGAATACATCATCATGACTTTGGAGAAAGCTATGGAAATGCTTCCTAAGAGAGTATCAACCGGTCGTTTGGACTACTACAGCGCAGAAGATCTGTTGGCTAAAACCTATTTGACCAAAGCTGGTGTCAGCGGCTCGCTCAACAAAGAGGATCTGGACAAAGCTGCCAGCTATGCACGTGATGTTATCCAGAATTCGAGCTATGAACTGGAGAGCAACTACGAGGATGTCTTCCTGCTGAAGAACATGTTCACTCGCGAGGGTATGATTGTATGGCGCTGGACTGCCGACGGTAGCAACTGGACTCGCCAAAACTCGCTGCAGGCAGACTTGGGTTTGTCTGGTATGGACGACTGGGCTGCATGCTGGGGCGACTGGGGTGGCTTCACTCCCGATTGCCAGTTGGCATTTGGCGTCAATCTGCTGGAGAACCAGCCTGACTCTTGGATCAACAACCCAGACAAGCGCCTACATGCAACTATGATGCTTCCTGGTTTCAGGTATGACCAGTTCTGGCAGGACAAGGGTGGTTTTGATTACCTGGATGCTCTTTATGGTTTTAAGGTTGACGGAAGCAAGTATCGTTTGACCAACGAGGGTGTCCAGGCATGTACTGGTACCAATACCGTGAAGCACATCTATGGAAACACCTTTGATCACCAGCAGGGTGCAGGGTGTCCCGATGGTCGTATGGCTAGCAGTGTGCCTTCATTTATCCTACGATTCAGCGACATTTATCTGATTCTAGCTGAGGCCAAGTTGCTTGCAGCCAATATCAGCAATCCTTTGAATGCCACTACTACTGATGCAGAGGCTATTGATGCGTTCTACACAGTACGTCATCGTGCTATCCAAGGTTATGCCAAGCCCACAAGTATCAGTTTCATGGATATTTGGAAAGAGCGTCGTTTGGAGTTCTGTATGGAGGGTGACCGCTGGTACGATTTCGTACGCGTAAGTTACTATGACATGAACTTCTGTAAGACTCAGTTGGAATCACAGAAACGTTGTGCAATCTGGAACCTGGCATCCTTGTACGAGACTTATTATGATAGTGGTCGTACCACTTGGGATATCTCTGGTTCAGGAGTTATGTATGCCACCAACGAGAGTGCTTCCCTTCTTCCCCAGACTCTGATGAAAACCGATCCTGATTCTGGTAAGCCTTACTTGATCATTCCTCCCTATCAGGAGGACGTCGTATTCAACTCTGCTATGGCAGTTAGTGCAGATGCAGTTCACGTAGATGTACGTAGCACTTACAGTTACTAATATATAATATTGAAGATTTATGAAAAAAATGGATAAATATATGAAGGCTCTCCTGATTGCTGCAGTCACGCTGACAGGATTCTCCCTTACCTCCTGCGAGGATGAGCCTGACAAATATGAGATTGCCAGTGGAAATCCTACTGTGTACTATATCCGTTGCCTGAGCAGTGAAGTTGTGGACAAATCTGCTGTCAACGAACAGGTGATGACCAATGGTCAGTTGGTGGAGGAGGCTGGTCCTCAGTCAACCCTCTGTCTGGTAGGTGAGAACCTGCGCAGCATAACTGAAATGTTTTTTAACGACCAAAAGGCAGTACTCAACAACAGCTACATCACAGACAACACCCTGCTTGTGACTGTTCCCAAGAATGTCCCCAAGGCTGTGACTGACAAGATTTACATGATCAACTCAAAGAATGATACCACGACTTTTAATTTCCATGTTGTCATTCCTGGTCCTACACTTTTCAGCATGGACTTTGAGTATGCTAAACCTGGTAGCGAGGTCACACTTTCTGGACGTTACTTGATTGATGATCCTGCTGTCCCTCTTCAGGTATTCTTCAAGAATGCAAATGACAATGATACCGAGGCTGCTGTAAAAAGTATAAGCGACGACTATACCAGCGTAGTGGTTGAGGTACCTGCAGATGCCTCCGAGGGTAACATAACCATTAAAAACGTATATGGTGAAGTAACTTCTGGTTTCATGTTTATGGATAGTGGCAATGGCAAGGACAGTTGGATGTTGTTTGACTTTGACGGCAAAACTGGTCTGAGCAACCACGGTTGGCATCCTCAGGAGATTAAGTCTGACGAGTGGAGTATCAGTGGAAACTATCTGCAGTTGGGCAATGGTGATGCTACCATGGATGATGAGATATGGGATGATAGCCACTTCAGTTTTGAGTATTGGCCAGGTAACTGGAAGGAAACAGAGGACTATACTGATGCTGACAGCCGTCGTCTGATAGATATCGCAGACTTCTCCGCATGGGAGGATATGAGCATGAAGTTTGAGATGTGTGTTCCCAAAAATAATCCTTGGACAGCATGTGCTCTACAGATTATCCCTGCCAGTACCTCGATTGTTACCAATGGTAATGCAGGTACTGATATCTATGGTCTACCTACTGGTGGATGCAACAATGTATACATCAGTGGAGATGAAGTTCCTCGTGCCCTGTATCGTCCTTGGACATCAGGTATAAACGACACCAACGACAAGTGGATTACCGTAACCTTACCCTTAAAGAGTAACTTTATTTACGGCTATAAGGGCGGTGTTGCTACAGGCAAGTTAACTCCTGAAAGTTGGAGTTCACTGGTATTGTTCTTGGCTAGCGGTGGTGTATCAGGTACACCTTGTACACCTGTCCTTAAAATAGACAACATCCGCGTTGGTAAATATTAATAAACCAAGTTAACATCGAAAGAAGAATATGAAAAAATATATTTTCAGCTTTATGACTCTGTTGGTGATGGTCCTCTCAGGACTGTCGCTGACGAGTTGTAGCGAGGATGATCTGGTAACAAACCAGTATCAGAAGGGTGTTGCATTGAACGTGTTTGGTCCTAGCCCTGTGGTTCGTGGTGGTACACTGCGTTTCTTGGGGAGCAACCTTGACCAGGTGGCTCAGGTCATCATACCTGGTGTGGACCCTATTACCAACATTGAAGTCGTTCAGACTGGTATTCCCAGCGAGATACGTGTAGTAGTTCCTAAAGATGGTCCTGAAATAGGCAAAATTCAGTTGATTGATAAGACTGGTAAAGTATTGACTACTCAGACAGAATTGACTTATACTGAGGATATTGAGTTCGAGAAGTTCACTCCTGAAGATGTTATGGCAGGTCAGGAAATTACCATTATAGGTGATTATTTGAACTTGATTCATATGGTAGAGTTTGCAGATGGCGTGCAAGTAAGTGAGAAATCCTTTACACAGCACGATCGTTACACCATCAAAGTGCTTGTTCCAGAAGAGGCTCAGACAGGAAAGATTAAGTTGTATGATGTAGATTTGACTGTTCAGGATCCAGATGCAGAGGATGTCAGCTATAACATAGTTCAGAGCGAGAAGGTTTTGCATGTAGGAACTCCTACAATAACCAAGATTAAGGGTCGTGCAGAGACTGTTGCTCAAGGCACTATTACTGCCAAGCAAGGAGAAACTATTACGATTAGTGGTAGTTACATGAACCTTGTCACAGGTGTTAAGATTGGTGGTGTAGAGGCTCTCGAGGTTGAAGTGGCCCAGGATGGCAAGTCCGTAACCGCTAAGTTACCTGCAGAGGCTCCTGATGGTGAGATTGCTTTGGTATGTAAATCTGGTGTGGAGGTTCCTGTCGGGACATTGACAACCATTGCTCCCACTGAACTGAAGGTTGAAGCTGCTGCGGTGAAGGCTGGTACCACTCTGACGGTTACTGGTAAGGACCTGGATGTAGTGACCAGCGTTTCCTTCCCCAATGCAGGGCAGGTTAGCGAGATTGAGGTATCGGCTACCTCTCTGAG
>JAFPED010000153.1 GCA_017423565.1 Prevotella sp.
ATGCTTGGAGTAGGAGGTCCGGACTATACGCTTGAGGCAGAAATCAAGGAAGGACTTTTCCATAAACGTGGTGCTTTGGCTGCTGCGAGACAAGGTGACGAAGTGAATCCAGAGCGTCGTAGTAGTGGCTCTCAGTTTTATATTGTCTGGGGCCAGGTGTATAATGAAAGTCAGCTTCGTCAGTTCTCCAAGCAGTTGAGGATGCAGAAGGTTCAGGCTGTATTCAATGAACTTGCAGCAGAACATCGTGATGAAATCATGCAGATGCGCCGTGAAAGAAATCGTGCCGGGCTACAGGAATTGCAAGATAAACTGGCTGCTGAAGCAGAAAGCAAAGTGGGGAAATCAGGATTAACCGATGACCAGTTGAAGATATACTCTACTGTTGGCGGCACACCGCATCTTGACGGTCAATACACAGTTTTCGGTGAAGTCGAAGAAGGTCTTGACGTGGTTGGCTTGATACAAGGCACTGCTACTGGACGCGCTGACAGACCTGTGGATGACATTGAAATGAGAATGACTGTTATTGAGTGATATGCTGGAAATAGGACTGAAACATACAAGCGAACTGACAGTAAGTGAAGGGTTGACCGCTATTCAGATGGGGTCCGGAGATATGCCTGTACTTGCTACCCCTGCTATGATGGCATTGATGGAGAACGCAGCTATGCTTGCTGTTGCTGATGAACTGCCAGAAGGATGTACGACTGTTGGTGGTCATATAGAATCTTCACACCTCAGACCTTCTAAGATTGGTGACAAGGTGGCTGCTACAGCCGAAGTAAGCAAAGTTGACGGCAAGAAGATAGAGTTTAAGGTGGCTGCTTATTCTGGTGAAACATTGCTTGGAGAAGGTACACATCTGAGATTTATAGTTGACAGGGAGCGGTTTATGTCAAAACTTGGGTGATTATGGAATACAGAAAGATTGGCGATAACTACTATGTCCGTATGGATCGCGGGGACGAACTAATCAGCACCCTTCTCGAAATCTGTGAAAAGGAATCCATACCATCTGCGGTTTTCTCTGGTATTGGTGGCTGTCAGAGCGCGGAGCTCCAAGTGTTCATCCCTGAGACTGGCAGCTTTGAGACAGAGCATTTAGAAGGTATGCTTGAACTTGTATCACTCAATGGTAATGTTGTTAGAGACGATAATGGTCAACTATTCCACCATACCCATGCTCTATTTTCATTCAAAAGCAAGATCAGCATGGTATGGCTGGGGGACATCTGAAAGCTACAACGGTTCTCTATACAGCCGAGATAGAGTTACGTCCTACGATTGGTGGGGCTATCGGTAGGAAGTTTGACCCAGAAACTGGTACGGGATTCTGGGAGTTTAAAGACTGAATGATATGGCGCAGAACAATTAAATCACTAATATGGGACACGGTAATCTTTGGCTATTCAATATGGAAATGTGCTGTAGGATGCAGATTTCCTCATTACGGACAAAACTGGAAGAATGCAAAAGGGATGGCAGAACTACCTGTGTGGTCAGTCCTAATTATCCTGCGGCCTCCAACGAGGACTACTTATTTGACTGCATGAACTTATATGCAAGGCTTGGTGATGACGGGACTGTTGAACTTTCAGGCACTGTGTTCTATTGGAATCCTGTAGATGGTGACACCCAAAAGTCCGTTACTATCCAGACTTTCCCAAGCCTAGATGTCTGTCTCAGTTGGCTTGGCAGTGAGAGTGCAGCCCGTGACAAGTGTGTTGAAATGCTAGACAAAA
>JAFPED010000154.1 GCA_017423565.1 Prevotella sp.
AAGTTCATCGAGATACCCCAGAAGAACGA
The DNA here is from genome assembly GCA_017423565.1 of Prevotella sp. Classification (GTDB taxonomy): domain Bacteria; phylum Bacteroidota; class Bacteroidia; order Bacteroidales; family Bacteroidaceae; genus Prevotella. The sequence continues at coordinate 30 of JAFPED010000154.1, forward strand.
CAGACGAGGGGCAAAGGCATCGATGTCGATACCGGCGTTGATACCCGTGCGCAGATAGTCCATACCGTCGGCCAGCGTGTAGGCAAGCTCGATGTCGGCTGTGGCACCTGCTTCCTGCATGTGGTAGCCCGAGATAGAGATAGAGTTGAACTTCGGCATCTTCTGCGAAGTAAACTCAAAGATGTCGGCGATGATCTTCATCGAGAATGCTGGCGGATAGATATAGGTGTTGCGCACCATGAACTCCTTCAGGATGTCGTTCTGGATGGTTCCGGCCATCTCTTCGAGCTTGGCACCCTGCTCCAGTCCGGCGTTGATGTAGAAGGCGAGAATGGGCAGCACGCCCCCGTTCATCGTCATCGAGACGGACATCTTGTTCAGGGGGATACCGGCGAAGAGCACCTTCATGTTCTCCAGCGAGCAGATGCTCACACCAGCCTTACCCACATCGCCCACTACGCGAGGGTTGTCGGGGTCGTAGCCGCGGTGTGTCGGCAGGTCGAAGGCCACCGAAAGACCTTTCTGACCACTGGCCAGATTGCGGCGATAGAAGGCGTTAGACTCCTCGGCAGTGGAGAATCCGGCATACTGGCAGATGGTCCACGGGCGGAAGGGGTACATCATAGAGTACGGGCCACGAAGATAGGGAGGAATACCAGCTGTAAAGTCGAGGTGCTCCATGCCTTCGAGGTCTTCTTTAGTATAAACGGGACGAACCTCGATGTGCTCGGGAGTCTTCCAGTTTTCTACAATACCATTGTCTTTTATCCACTTGGCTCCATCTTGAGCATGAATGCCAGCGTAGATATCAATATCTTTAAATTGTTTGCGCATAATTCAAGTCTCCTTTCTTTTAGATACCAAGTTTCTGATTGTATTCTTTCAATGTCTCGAGAACGTTGCAACGGACATGGATGAAGTTCTCGATACCAGCAGCCTTCAGGTCGTCCATACAAGCAGGAGCACCTGCTACGACGAACATGGCACGTCCATTCAGGTACTTGAAGGCAGGAATAGCATACTCTGCATATTCGTCATCAGAAGAACAGATGACCACAATGTCAGCCTTAGCCTCTAATGCAGCATCAACACCCTCCTCTACTGTCTTGAAGCCAAGATTATCAATAACCTTGTAGCCAGCACAAGCCAGGAAGTTGCATGAGAACTGTGCACGAGCCTGACGCATAGCCAGGTTACCGATGGTCAGCATAAAGGCTGTTGGTACCTTTGTCTCTTCTGTATGGATACGCAGGTCTTCGAAGTCGGCTGCCAGACGTGTGCTCTCAATTGTCTTGAAGGGATGTTCACATCCTTCGTCATTGCCACAGCAACATCCACATGCCTGAGCCTTCTTGCCTTCACTCTTCTCGGTGAAGTTAGGGAACTGGTTAGTACCCAGAATAAACTCTTTACGCTTGGCTGCATCGCCATGACGCTTCACATTAGTTGCATTGATGTCATCCTGTACACTACCAGCCTTAATAGCAGCAAGGAAGCCACCCTCCTCTTCTACTTTCAGGAAGATTTTCCATGCTTCCTGTGCTAAAGCATCAGTCAGATGCTCAATGTAGTATGAACCTGCACCTGGGTCAACAATGGCTCCGAAGTGACTCTCTTCCTTCAGCAACAGCTGTTGGTTACGGGCTATACGCTCTGAGAAGTCTGTTGGTTGCTCATAAGGAACATCAAACGGTGTGACTACCATAGAGTGAATACCTCCTAAGGCAGCACTCATGGCCTCGGTCTGCGAGCGCAAGAGATTCACGTAGCTATCAAACAAAGTCTGATTATACGTTGAGGTTGTGGCATTTACAATCATCTTGCATGCGCAGTCACACTTTGGTTCATACTGCTTGACAATCTGTGCCCACAGCAGACGTGCAGCACGGAACTTTGCCAGCTCCATAAAGTAATTCTCTGACACGCCCATGTTGAATTTGATGCTCTTTGCTGCAAGGTCAACATCGACACCTGCATCAACCAACTGCTGCAGATACTCGTTACCCCATGCCAAGGCATAACCAAGCTCCTGGACAATATACGCACCAGCGTTGTTCAAGGCATCAGAGTTAACAGCCACACAACGGAAGTTAGGATAATCCTTAAGGGCTTCCACCAATTGAGGACCATACGTCAGAACTGGCGTAGTATCTTTACCCTTGAGAAGTATTTTCTTCATGGGGTCCCACTCAATGGAGCCTACAATTTTCTCCTTGTCATAACCCTTCTGCTCGAAATAAGCAACCAACAGCTCTGCCAACTCCAGCGAGTGACGTTGACAGGTAGAGAAATTCAGTTCAACGATATCGCAATAGATACCATCAAGCAGAGTTTCTACTGTCTCCTTGCTTACCATCTTGCCCGGCAGTTTGAAACCTAACGAGTCAATACCCTTGTTCAGGATATCAAGAGCCTTTGCGTTAGCTTCCTTGGGGTCGGTTACTTCAATGTTCTGACGGATATACCATACGTTCGAATCTTTCTTGTTACCACGAACAAACGGGAACTCACCAGGTAATGCATCAGGGGTTTTCAGATTCGCCAAATCTTCACGGCGATAAAAGGGTTGTACATTGAAACCCTCATTGGTTCTCCATACAAGACGTTTCTGGAAGTCAGCACCCTTCAGATCGACTTCAATTTTGTCGAGCCATTCTTGGGTTGTTGGCGCCTGAAACTCCGTAAAGAGTTTTTCTTTGTTTGCCATATTTGCTTTGTTTATTATATAATAATGTGATAATTGTTGTATAAGCGTTGCAAAGTTATACATTATTTTTCAAACTTACACCCGTTAAAGTGTGAAAGAAATTAAAAGAACACTTTTCCATGAAAAATTATTGCATAAAAATTGCGCAAAACCATATAAAATGTGTAATTTTGCAGCACTTTTTGATAAGTTAGTATTTTATGGAATCATTTCATTGGTTAGTTAACCTGTTTACGACAACGGATTCAGTGGCACATATTGCATTACTATATGCCGTTGTTATCGCTATTGGTGTTTATCTGGGAAAGATAAAGTTTTTTGGTATTTCTTTAGGTGTTACCTTTGTGCTCTTTGCTGGTATCGTGGCAGGACACATTGGTTTTACAGCACCGAAGGATATTCTTACTTTCATTCAGGACTTCGGACTCATTCTCTTCGTCTTTATGATTGGTCTGCAGGTCGGTCCAGGTTTCTTCGAGAGTTTCGGTAAAGCCGGTATTAAACTCAACGGACTGGCAACAATAGCTATCTTGCTGAACATTATAGTCATGTTCGCATGCTACTATATATTCTTCGACACATCTGACATTACAAACCTACCCATGATGATTGGTACACTCTATGGTGCTGTTACCAACACGCCTGGTCTTGGTGCTGCAAACGAAGCCATGACGACAGTCTTTGGCGATAAAGCACCACAGATTGCTACGGCCTATGCCTGCGCTTATCCGTTAGCCGTGCTGGGCATCATCGGAGGAACCATTCTCATTCGCTACCTGTGCAAAGTAAAACTGGAGAATGAAGAAGAGCAACTCAAGGCAATGGAAGAGACCAATGCCAACAAGAAGCCATACAAGATGCACCTGGAGGTGACAAACAAATACTTGGAGGGAAAGACATTGCTGCAGGTACATGACTTCCTCAACCGTGACTTCGTGGTATCACGACTGGTACATAACGGTGAACTCTCTATCCCCAACCGTAATACCATCTTCCATATGGGTGACCAGATGCTGATTGTCTGTGCAGAAGCTGACCAAGAAGCCATCATGGCATTCATCGGCCCGAAACTGGATATTGACTTCGAACAGTCTGACCAGCCACTGGTATCGAAACGCATACTCATCACCAATCCGAAAATCAACGGAAAGTCATTGGGAAGCATGCACTTCTCAAGCATGCATGGCGTGAATGTGACACGTGTCACACGTCATGGTATGGATCTCTTCGCTTCTACGAGCCTGCCCTTACAGGTCGGTGACCGTATCATGGTGGTAGGACCAGAGGATGCTGTTGACCGCGTAGCCAACAAAATGGGTAACTCCATCCGTCGTCTTGATGCACCAAACATTGCAACCATCTTTGTCGGCATCATTATCGGTATCATCTTCGGTTCACTGCCACTGGCTATCCCAGGCATGCCCGTTCCTATGAAACTCGGTATTGCCGGAGGACCGCTGATTATCGCTATCCTCATTGGACGATACGGATACAAGATTAAACTGGTAACCTACACCACTACATCTGCTAACATGATGCTACGTGAGATAGGTCTCGTCCTCTTCCTTGCATCGGTAGGAATAAAAGCAGGAGAAGGGTTCTTCGAAACTGTTATACAAGGTGATGGACTGCTCTATGTCCTTACAGGTTTCCTGATTACTATTATACCTATATTAATAGTAGGACCAATAGCACGCATCCGCTATAAGTTCAACTATTTCACCATCATGGGTATGATAGCAGGTACCTATACCGATCCTCCTGCATTGGCTTATGCCAACAGTGTGTGCTCCAAGGAAGCACCAGCGGTAGGCTACTCTACGGTTTATCCGTTATCCATGTTCCTCCGCATCTTTACCGCACAGATTTTGGTACTTTTCTTCTGCGGCTAACTCATCAGACCTATTAGACTCAATAAAACAATAACAAAACATGAACAAATTCGGACTACTGCTAAGCACAGTGCTGCTGACGGCAACAACCTCGGTAAGAGCGCAGCTATCGCAAAGCATCAAGCTGAACGAGGTATTGACAAACAACACAGCAAGCCTGCAGGACGAATACGGCAATAGACAGCCATGGATTGAGATTGCAAACATCTCCTACTCTACCTATGACATCCGTGGCATGTATATTACTACTGACACTGCCGTACTTCGTCCCATGAGTGCACCTGAGCGAATGAAGCGAATGAGTATCATTCCTAACGAAGACGAGCGGACACTATTACACGCACGTCAGCATGTGATACTCTTCTGCAACAGTAATCCTTCGAAAGGAGCACTCCATCTCACCGTTAACATTGATCCAGACAAGCCAACCTGGGTTGCATTGTACAATGGTAATGCTACTGAGCTCATTGACTCAGTAACCATTCCTGTACTGGAAGAGAACCACTCTTTTGCAAGAAAGAACGACGGATCACCTGTCTGGCAAGTCAAGGATACAGATGCTGTAACACCTGGTATCGACAACTTCATCAAAACTGATGAGTCGAAAATCGACAAGTTTAAGCGTGAAGACCCTTATGGAATTGGCATGACGCTCATGGCCATGGGTATTGTCTTCTTCTGCTTAGCTACATTATGGCTCTTCTTTACGGTCTTCGGTCTCATCATGAAACATCAGGACACCGCCAAGAAAGTTGCTCACCAGCAACCTATGAAGCCTATTACCAAGACCGTCGAGAAAACTGCAGAGCTGGGACATAAGACGGGTATCATTCTTCAGGAAGGACTCAAGACAAAGGGTATCGACCGCGAAGTATATATGGCTGTCATTGCTATGGCACTGAAGCAGTACGAAGACGACGTCCACGACGTGGAAAGCGGTGTCATCACCATCAAGGAAAAGGATACCGGATGGGACGATGAATACTCACAGATGACACAGTTCCATGATCCCGTCATCCCTATTGCCCACACAGCGCCCAAAATACCTACTGGCCCCGAAATGAGATAAACAAAAAAGAGTGAACGGAGGTTCCACCTTCGTTATAACAAGAAAAAAAATAAAAGTATGAAGAAGTATCAATATAAAGTACAAGGTGTTGACTACACTGTACAGATAGAAGAAGTTGAAGGCAACATTGCTAAAGTCAGCGTTAATGACATACCATTTGAAATAGAGTTACAACAGCCTATCAACGCTGCCAAGCACCCCACCATTGCCAAACCCGTTGTCGTTGCACCACAAACCGACAATCAGGCATCCACTCAACCAGCAGCTGCACCTGCACAAACAGCAGCTGCACCTGCATCAGGAAATGCAGTAAAAGCACCTCTTCCTGGTACAATAACCGAAATTAACGTTACCATCGGACAGCAAGTCAACGTTGGCGACACCGTTATCGTGCTTGAAGCTATGAAGATGCAGAACAATATCGAGACCGAATATGCTGGTACCGTTAAGGCTATCAACGTAAGCAAAGGTGACTCTGTAATGGAAGGGGCCGTGCTCCTCACTATCGGTTAATCCAACCGAGCGAATAACCTTATAACCTCATAACCTCACAACCTCACAACAATGTTTCAATTCATAGCAGAAAACTTCAATGAGTTCCTTACCTACACAGGATTTGCCAACGCATCAGTAGGTAACCTCATCATGATTATTGTCGGAGTAATCCTTATCTATCTTGCCATCAAGAAAGATTTTGAGCCACTCCTCCTCGTACCCATCGGACTCGGCATCATACTTGGAAACATTCCCTTCCGCGCTGATGCTGGTCTGGAGATTGGACTTTACGAGGACAACTCCGTGCTCAACTTCTTCTATCAAGGCGTCAGACTTGGATGGTACCCCCCACTCGTCTTCCTTGGCATAGGAGCTATGACAGACTTCTCGGCGCTTATTGCCAATCCTAAACTCGTGCTCATTGGAGCAGCAGCTCAGTTTGGTATCTTCGGAGCATACATGACAGCACTGGCCTTAGGATTTGAGCCCAACCAGGCTGCAGGTATCGCCATCATCGGTGGAGCCGATGGCCCAACAGCCATCTTCCTCTCCAGTAAGTTGTCTCCGAACCTCATGGGAGCCATTGCCGTATGTGCTTACTCTTATATGGCACTCGTACCACTTATCCAGCCACCTCTCATGCGACTGCTGACCACCAAGAAAGAGCGCGTCATCAAGATGAAGCCAGCACGTGAAGTAAGTCAGACAGAGCGAATCCTCTTCCCTATTATCGGACTACTGCTTACTACTTTCATCGTTCCCAGCGGACTGCCACTGCTTGGTATGCTCTTCTTTGGTAACCTGCTCAAGGAAAGTGGAAAGACTACACGACTGGCAAAGACTGCAGGAGCTGCACTTAACGACATCGTCGTCATGCTCCTCGGACTTACAGTAGGTTGTTCTACGCAGGCTTCAGAGTTCCTTTCACTCAACACCGTATTCATCTTCTTCATTGGAGCATGCGCATTCATTGTTGCAACCATGAGCGGCGTACTCTTCGTGAAGTTTATGAACCTCTTCCTGCCAAAGGGACAGAAACTCAACCCGCTGATTGGCAATGCCGGAGTATCTGCCGTGCCTATGGCAGCACGTATCTCCAATAACCTCGGACTGGAGTACGACCGACATAACTTCCTACTCATGCATGCCATGGGACCAAATGTCGCAGGTGTCATTGGATCGGCAGTTGCAGCTGGAGCACTACTCGGATTCCTTTCATAACAGACAATCCTGTCAACAAAATAGAAACGCGCAGATACCTACTTCTGCGCGTTTTTTTGTAAAAAAAAAAGAAGCAAAGATACTATTAACACTTTTTTTTTGTATCTTTGCAAGCAAAATAGGTTACACTGGTATGGGATTTCTCGACAAGCTCAAACCATCTCACTCCATTTCAGCAAGACTGACATGGCGTATTACTGGTACGGTTTTCATTATCATGACCGTTACCTATGCTTTCCTCTTGGCTATCCTATGGTTCGTCGGTTATGCATTTTTCACGATGTCCTTTCAGTTCTATCTTGACATCTCGGAAGCTAAATTCAACAGACCCATCAGCTACATCGAGAACACGATAAGAAACTACGTACCGGAAATAGAAGAAAGACAACAAGCCCCCGATGAGCTCTTCAGCGTTGTTGAACGTATCGTTGAGCTCAATCCCGAAATAGAGGGAGCGTCCGTCGCTTTTACTCCCGACTACTTCCCACAAAAGGGGAAGTTCTTTGCTCCATGCGCTTATCGTGACAACACTGGAAACATTGTCAGAAAACAATTGGCTTCTGAACAGTTTGACTACACACAACAAGTATGGTACCAGAAAGCCATTGAAACAGACAATGGAAATTGGAGTGAACCTTATATTAACAAGCAAGCTTCAAACATCCCCGTCACTACATTCTCCATAGCATTAAAAGACCAGCAAGGGAAAAAATATGCCGTCGTCACTGCCGACCTCGAACTTGAATACCTATCTCAACTGCTACAACGGTCGGACAGCATACTTACTGAATATTTTGATTCAGAAGAAGACACATTGCAAATATCATTGAGTTTCATTACCACCGAGAAAGGAAACATCCTTGCACACTCTGAAAAAGAATACGTGATGTCTAATTTATCTGACTATTTCAACAAGGCACTCACCCAAAAGAAAGACACTACGATCATCAAACATATTCTTAACGGTAAAATTGGAAACAGCATCGTATCTCTAAACGGCAAAACGCATATACTCAGCTATGCGCCCATCAAGAATACAAACTGGTTCATAGGAGTATTCACTCCCTTTGGAAATATTGCAGCCATTATTAATGTCTTCATTTTAGTTTTCGCCATTCTCTTGATATTGGGACTTCTCTGCTTAGCACTGGTATGCAGATACGCCATTCTCAAAACGACAAAACCGCTGAAGCAGTTTGCACAGTCAGCCGACACTATAGCACAAGGACAATTCAATGCCGTACTGCCAGAGGTCAACACAAAGGATGAAATGCTCACGTTACGTAACTCCTTTAAGAGTATGCAGAAGTCCCTGGCCCGACAGATTGAAGAGACACGAACTGTCAATGAAGCAAAAGGACGTATGGAAAGTGAGTTGAACATAGCACGTAACATACAGATGTCGATGCTTCCTAAGACATTCCCACCATTCCCCGACCGAAACGACATTGACATCTATGCACAGGTAACGCCGGCAAAAGCTGTAGGTGGTGACTTGTACGACTTCTTTGTGCGCGATGAAAAACTGTTCTTCTGCATAGGAGACGTGTCGGGAAAAGGCGTGCCAGCTTCCCTTGTCATGGCAGTAACAATGGCCTTGTTCCGTACATTGTCATCCCATGAGGCTAATCCTGAGCGTATCATTTCCCGACTCAACAACACCATTTCAGAAGGAAACGACTCTGAGATGTTCGTTACACTCTTCTTAGGTGTGCTTGACTTGCCGACAGGAAGACTAAGGTATGCCAATGCCGGTCACAATGCACCACTACTTATTGAGAGTGAAGGAAAGAAAGTAACCATGCTCGACGTCAACCCAAACTTGCCCGTCGGCATCATGCACGATTGGAAATACATAGCACAGGAGAAACTCATTGAACCCAATAGTGCCATCTTCCTATATACTGACGGACTGACGGAAGCAGAGAATATTAACCAGCAACTATTCGGAGAGAAACGTCTCATCGATGTTATACAACAGGTTGAATCAACACTGCAGCCACATACATTTATCGAACATATATTCGAAAACGTCAAACAATTCGTCGGTGAGGCAGACCAAAGTGATGACCTCACCATGATGGCAGTCCGTTATTCCAAGGAGCAACAAGCTTTCAGTTTGGAACGCAGCATTGAACTAACAAACGACATTAAGCAGGTGTCTCAACTGACAGCTTTCGTTGACGAGGTATGCGAAACTGTTGGTGTTGACATGTCCACCACGATGAGTCTCAACCTTGCCCTTGAAGAGGCAGTGGTCAATGTGATGAATTACGGTTATCCTGCCGGACAGGTAGGCCACATTGAGGTAAAAGCACTTGCCAATGAGATGACACTAACCTTCGTTATCAGCGACGACGGCATACCTTTCGACCCTACGGCCAAGAGCGAGGTAGATACAACGCTCTCTGTAGAGCAACGTCCCATCGGTGGTTTAGGCATACATCTGGTACGTACCATCATGGACAGCATTAACTACGAACGTACAAGAGGCAGAAACATACTGACACTACGCAAGAAACTATAACAGGAAATGATTGACTTCGAACTATTTGGACTGGGATTCCAAGCATGGATTACAATTATCACGGTGATGAGCATCTTCATCGTGATGGCTCGTACCCGTATCCCTGCGGAAGTCGTATTTCTTGGTGCACTAACCGTTTTGCTCATCTTCGGCATTGTTACCGAGGAGGAAGGAATGGCTGGCTTTGGCTCTGAACCTGTTGTAGTACATGCTGCTTTCTTTGTGGTCATGGCAGGACTCATGCAGTCGAGCGTACTCTATTGGCTGACCAAGCACATGCTGGGCACACCCAAGAACTACAAACAAGCCATCCTGAAACTCATGATACCTGTTGCCGGACTGGGTGCTTTGCTGAATGCCGTCAATGTGGTAGCGCTTTTCATTGACGTAGTAAAGATCTGGGCACGTAAACTGGGTACAGAACCATCACGACTGCTTATTCCTTTAAGCTACGCAGCAACACTCGGAGGAACATGTACGTTGATAGGCAACTCATCCAATCTGGTCATTTCCGGACTTTATGCAGACCAGACCGGTCAGTCAATGAACCTCTTTGCACCACTGCTGCCAGGTCTTTTCTGCACTGCAGTAGGCATCTGCCTTGTATTGGTATTCCGCAATATGATTCCACGTCGCAATTCACCAGAGACATCGTTCGAGTCAACCAGCGACTACACTGTGGAACTGTTGGTACCAACGGACAATGCAGCGGTAGGCATGACAGCAGACGAAGCAGGACTGAGAAACGTACGTGGCGGCTCGCTCATTGAGATTGTGCGATTTGATAAAGAAATCATCACCCCCGTTCCTTCCGATGAGTTCATCCTTGGAGGTGACCGACTGATTTATGCCGGACAAATCAACGAGATACTGGAACTGAAACGCACCCACGGGCTGGCAGCTGCGGACCATCATGTATATAGCATCAACGAGATAGACAGTAACCGAAAGCTACGTACTGCTTATGTTCGTTTTGGCAGTGACTTGATTGGCACATCGATGAGCGATAACGGCTTTGAGCATCGTACTGATATGGTATTGGTAGCTGTAGCTCGCCAAGGACAACGTGTTCAGCAGCAGCCACGTGAGGTCAGGCTGGAAGCTGGCGACACCTTGCTTTTCGAATGTCCACCAAAGGATGACCGCGAGATAGAGGAACTGACACGTGGTACACTGACCTTCTTCGATTCTCATTTCGTGCCACAATTAGGTCCTAAGACCATCATCTCGTCACTTATTCTGTTAGGCATGTTCCTGCTGAGCATCTTCCATGTCCTGCCACTCATGGCCACCACGATGCTGGCTGCAGGGGGCATGCTCCTGACAAAGTGCTGTCGCTTGCAGAAGGTAACCAAATACATTGAATGGGAATTACTACTTATACTGGGCTCTACCGTTGTGTTCTCAACAGCCATCACCAAGACCGGCATAGCACAGACAGTAGCAGAAAGTGTACTCAGCATGTCGGGCGACCATCCCAATCCCTATGTCATCATGGCCATCTTGTGCCTGCTGGCATCTCTCTTGAGCGAGTTTGTCAGTGATGTAGGAGCCTGCGGTGTATTCTTCCCTATAGCCTACCACATGGCAACAGCCTTAGGCTGCAACCCCATGCCATTCGTCATTTCACTGATGATAGCTGTTACCACCAGCTTCGCCTCCCCCATTGGTTCAAGTACACACATGCTCATTTATGGTCCTGGTGGTTTCCATTTCACCGACTTCCTAAAGATTGGTGTGCTCATGCACATCATATTGCTGGCAGCCAATCTGCTGATAGTAAACCTCATTTATCCGCTATACTAAAAATATAAAATATAAACATAATTAAAACATTAGCTATTATGAAAACAACATTCAGAGAAGAAGACGGCAAATACATCGTCACCCTCGAAGGACGTCTTGACACTGTCAGCTCAGAGCAGACAGCCAAGGAGCTCAGCGTTCTCAACGACTGTACTGGTCATGATATTATCATTGACTGTGAGAAACTGGAATACATCAGCAGCTCAGGTCTGCGTATTCTATTAGGTATCCGCAAGAATGCATCTGCTGTAGGTAGTAAAGTTAAGATACTGAACCTGAGTGATGACATACGTAAGGTATTCAACATGACAGGTTTCTCCGCATTGTTTGACATCTAAAGAAGTATATATAACTATGGTTTTCGAAATAATAGAAAATGATGGTGCCATCAAAGCCACTGTCAGTGGCCGTTTAGATACTCCGACGGCAGCATCTGCTCAGGAAGAAATCATCCCACTGATAGAGAATGCTGATAAAGAAATAACACTCGACTGTCAGGACTTACAATATATCAGCAGTTCCGGCTTGCGACTCTTTCTCACCATCCGTAAAGAAGCTGCAGCTAAGGGTGGGAAAGTTATCATCGAGCACATTAATGATGACATCAAAAAGGTGTTCCAGTTGACAGGATTCTATAATTTGTTTGATATCAGATAACGTATCTTTCTATGGAGAAAATAACTGCCGGCAGACCGAAAGTAGCTATTATTGATCCTAATACACTGGCTGTATTGGGACTGAAACAGGTATTACAGAACGTCATGCCCATCATGACGATAGACACTTTTGGCTCCTTCACAGAGTTTGAGGCTGCCAATCCAGAGCAGTATATTCACTATTTCGTTTCTATGGATATCGTCTTGCAGGAACGTGTCTTCTTTTCCCAGCGTAACCGCAAGACGATTGTCCTGACACTGTCACTGAACGATATGTCACAACTCAGGGAGTTTCACAGCTTATGTATCAACCAACCTGAGAAACACCTCATCAAGCAACTGCTGACATTAGCTCAACATGCACATGGTGGCGGACATAACTTGCCTCCTATGCCAAACATCTTAGAGCAGAAGATACTAACCGACCGTGAGATAGAGGTTATGTCACTCATTGTTCAGGGATACATTAACAAAGAAATAGCCGACCGCCTGAACATTGGCCTGTCAACGGTAGTGACCCACCGGAAGAATATAATGGACAAACTGGGAATGAAAAGCGTATCCGCTCTCACCATCTATGCTGTGATGCACGGATACGTTGATATCAACAAGATTTAAAGCTTTACACTTGATATGTCAACCAGCCCGTTGACAATAGCATAGATAGTCAGACCGGCAGGACTATGTATCTGCAGTTTACGGGCAATATTACGACGATGAGTAATCACCGTATTGACACTGATGCATAGATGGTCGGCTATTTCCTTGTTCAGCATGCCCTGAACCACACCGATAATAACATCTTTCTCACGATCACTCAGTGCATCGCTGTTATCCGAACTCTTAAACACCATCGACGAGATATTTTTTGTCACGTCGTTTTGTTTCAACTCTTCCTCCAATCGTCTAATAGCCGGTACGAAGATATTGTCTTCCACCTGTGCATGCAACCGTAGCCACTCCTCATTATTATAGATGTCGTAAAGAGTAGCAGTAAGCATATTATTCAGATGAGCGTTCGATGGCAGATACTTGATAATCATTAACTTAATCTCACGCAGCTTCTTGTCGGTTCCCTCATGGTGCTTTGAGAAAGTCTCAATGCTATAACCTTCCATTAAATGATGGTCGAGCAAAGAATGAACATATGGGAAGAGCGTCTTCTCTTCATACTTCATGTGACGACGTATCTCATGCGCATACTCGTCGTAAAACTTCAGAATCAGTCTGCCTAAATGATCCTCTGTAGATATACTTTCCTCTAATTCGCGCCTGACAAATGGCAGCTGGAAATCCAGGAAATAAGCATGGCTGGCCTCCAGATAATGCATCAACGTGGGTACAGACAACTGTTCGTCGTTTTCAAAGTTACTATACCCATTCATGGTAAAGTTCACCACAGCAAGGAAAGTATAGGTATCAACATTATTATCCTCACAGGTCTCACGTACGGTTTTGTCGCCAAAGCCGAGATTGATACCAAAAGAACCTAATGACTGTAAGAGGCTATAATTATCTTTGATGAGACTGATCATCTTATCATTTGCCTCATAAATCTTCATATTCTTCATAAACTATTATATTTTGCAGGCAAAATTAATCATTTCCATTGAATTATGCAATAACTATAAATAGGTATTTACAGGAAAAATAGTGTCCACACAAGCTCTCAAAACACATTTTCATTATTTTTAAGTATTGCATAAAATCAGAGAACCATCTACCTTTGCACCACGAAATTTTAAGGTAAAAGAAAAATGAATATGTATAAAATGATGCTCTGCTCTATTGCATTGGCCTGTTCCACAGTGGTCAATGCACAAGGAAATGCAGCAGACAGTGTATTCTCACATACAAGAAGCCGTCTGAGTGTAGGCGGTTACGGTGAGATTGGTTACAGCAGAAATTTCTACAGCGATCATGTCAGCCGCTATAGTCAACCCGAACAACATAAAGATGACCCCAGCCACGGACGTTTCGACATTCCTCATGCTGTTGTCTATTTAGGTTATGACTTCGGTAACGGATGGAGCTTTGGTACTGAGATAGAGTTTGAGCACGGTGGAACCGGTATTGCATACGAGAAAGAAGATGAAGAAGGAGGCGAATGGGAACAGGAAACAGAGAAAGGTGGTGAAGTAGAACTGGAACAGTTCTGGATACAGAAGTCGTTTGGCAAGTGGGCCAATGTACGTGCCGGCCACATCGTCGTTCCTGTAGGACTGAACAATGCCCATCATGAGCCACTTAATTTCTTTACCGTCTATCGTCCAGAAGGTGAGAACACCATTATGCCCAGCACATGGCACCAGACAGGTGTATCATTCTGGGGACGTTATAAGGATTTCCGCTACGAGGCACAATTCCTCGCAGGTCTTAATGCTGATAACTTTACCAATACCAATTGGATAAAAAATGGTCCGAAGTCTCCACTGGAGTTCGACATCGCTAATAAATATGGAGTGGCATTACGTTTAGACAACTACACCATTCCCGGTCTGCGCTTAGGTCTCAGTGGATATTACGGACACTCCATTGGCAATAGCTATCCGAACGATGCGAATGGCGCTGGTGCTACTTATAAAGGAAAAGTGGCTGTTGGTTCTTTCGACTTCACCTACAAAGGCCATAACTGGATAGTTCGCGGACAGGCTGACTACGGTTATCTGGGAGATGCTTCTCAGCTGAAATACATGTACAACCGTCTGAACAGCAAGTCGCCTTACAAGCATTCTGCCTTCATCAGCGGCAATGCATACGCTATCGGCATAGAGGCCGGTTACGATGTCTTCTCGCAGATTCCATGTATGCGTCAGCAGAACAAGAAGCTATACGTCTTCGGACGCTATGAGCAGTATGATCCCTATGCCAGCAATACCAATAATACCGCCTATGACTATACAGCCGTCAAGCGACTGGCAGCAGGTATCAACTTCTATCCTATCAAGCAGATAGTGATAAAAGCAGAGTACTCCAAGCGCTTGCTGAAGCCTGTCTATAATGATGAGCCGTCGCTTAACATCGGCATTGCCTACGAGGGATTCTTCATGTAAGAAACACCAAATAAAAAAACACTTAATAAATTAATGAAACGATGAAAAAGTTTTTTATCTTGTCAATTGCCACCCTGATGGGTGCACTGACTTTCACTGCTTGCGGTGATGATGATGAAAAGGACAATTCTGTCACTCCACCAACCTCCGATGTTTATAAAGACCGGAGCTATGGCAATGCAGCCATTGACGCTTGTGATGATGTAGTAAAACAATTTGAGTCTGCCAACAAAGTAATTTCACAGGCTACACTGACTACCGAGCAAGAGACTTACCTGCGTCAGGTACTGGGTAATCTGGTCAGCAATGTCATCGTACCAACTTACACCAAACTGGCTGATGATACCGAGGACTTGGAGAAGACACTGAATGGGCTGACAGTCAACACCATTACACAGGCACAGATTAACAAGGCTTGCGAAGACTTCAAGCAGGCACGTGAGAACTGGGAACGTTCAGAGGCATTCCTGATGGGTGCTGCCAGCGACTTCGATGTTGACCCTACCATCGACTCATGGCCTTTGAACCGTTCGCTGTTGCTGAGCTATTTCAACAATGGCATGAATGCCGACATGCTTGAAGATGCTACCATCTTAGGTTTCCATGCCCTGGAGTTCATCCTCTTCCGTGACGGGCAGCCCCGTAAAGTTGCTGAACTACAGGTCAAAGACTCCTATAAGAACTTCCAGAACATAAGCGGTGCAAGAGAACTGTCATACGCCCAGACCATTTGTACACTGCTGAAGCAGCGCACATTCCAGCTTCAAGTAGCATGGGAAGGAGAGACTGCCGCTAATGCCAGCCGCGTAGCAGTTGTCAAGGCTGCAGGTCTTGAATACACCACTGAGAACGGACTGTCCTACGGTGAGAACCTGACAGGTGCCGGTCAGAACAGCCTCAGCACCTTCCCCACCCTGAAAGCTGCTATCGACCAAGTACTGGCAGCCGACGAGGGTAGCTGTGTAGGTATAGCCAACGAGGTAGGAACAGCAAAGATTGCCAACCCGTTTGCTGCTGGTGACATCTCTTACGTGGAGTCTCCTTATAGCTATAACTCGATAACAGACTTCCAGGACAACATACGTTCCATCCGTAATGTGTGGTACGGTTCTACTGACGGTAACGCTGCAAGTCTCAGCTTCAACAGCTTCTTTGCCAGCGTTGGACAGGATGCCGTCAACACAGCAGTCGTTGGGTCATTCAATAATGCCATCACAAAGATTGGTCAGATGCCTGCTCCATTCGTGAAGTACTGCAGCACCGTCTGGGGAATTGCCTTCCAGGATGATGAAGACTGGACATAACATACAAAGTAAATAAGCTTATGACAAACTTTCGAAAACTAACAAAACTAACTTGCTTGGCACTTGCTGCAATGCCTTTACTGGCAGCATGTACCGACGACGATGCCACCACCAATCTGGGGCCCTTGACACCCGAAGAGAGTGCTTTCGGTAAGGCAAACGACGTATTCAGTGCCGAGGAATGGTATCCTGGTGGCGAGCTGGGTACCACCGAAAAGGCCAGTTATTCTGCTGCCGCCCCTGCTGTAGAGAATATTAAAGGTATGGAGGAAGATTTCAATACCGGTGAAGACTTCTTCGAACACCTCTACACCTTCGACGTGGCACCACGTGCTGGCCTGGGCCCTGCTTGGGTTCGCAACAGTTGTATTGCCTGTCACCCTTCTTATGGTCACGGCAAACGCCAGTCGGAGTATCGTGCTAACCAGATTGGCAACGGTTACCTGTTGGTGATTTATCATCCTAATGACAACATGACCGAGGACGGAGTACGTTACACCGTTGCACCATCGAGCTACATTGCCGAGGTTACCGGTATGCCACAGACGGCAGCCATGTCTCCCTTCAAGGCTCCTATCGATGAGAACAAAATC
>JAFPED010000155.1 GCA_017423565.1 Prevotella sp.
ACACGTCCCTGGGCTATCTCGTGTACCTGGTCTTTCGACATCTTACGTCCATCTGCAACAATAGACAGGAAGGTGTCATAACCACGGTCAACGTATGTCTGCATGTGGTGCAGTTCCTCTGCATTGTCGTTGGAAAGTACCAGGTTCTCCATGTAGTTGGTATATCGGTTGGTGGTTACATCGTCGAATGTGACACCCAGTTTGTCGGTTACCAGTCCGGTGAGGTTAGGCACGAGTCCGAAGATACCTATAGAACCTGTAATGGTGGTTGGTTCGGCGAAGATGTGGTTGGCCTGGCAGCTGATCATGTAACCACCAGAAGCAGCTACGCCACCCATTGATACCACAACAGGCTTCTTGGCTTTCAAGAGCTGTATGGCATGTGCTATCTGTTCTGATGCGATGGCACTGCCGCCAGGAGAGTTGACTCTGATGACTACAGCCTTCACGTCTTCGTCGTCAGCCAGTTTGCGAAGGTCTTCAGAAACAGGTTTTCCCACTATACCGTCCTGACCGGTAATGCTGCTAATGCTTTCGTCGGTTATTTCGCCCACAGCATAATAGACGGCTATCTGGTCACCACGCTCTTTCTTGTCGCTCTTCACGTTGAGCATGTCGGTCAGTGACAGTTGGTTGATGGACTCGTCGGCATCAATGCCTAACTTTTTCTTCATTAGCTGGTTGAACTCCTCTGGGTAGAGCAGCTTGTCCACCAACTTAGCCTTCTGGTAGTCTTGTTGGTTGGCAAATGCAACAATACTGTCGTTGGCCAGTTGGTTAAGGGCCTCGGGAGTTAATTTCCTGCTCTGGGCAATGTCCTTGAGCATGCGGTTCCATACGCCCTGTAAGTAGGTTGAGCGCTGCTCACGGTCTTCTGGGCTCATGTCGCGACGAGTCAACGACTCGACATAACTCTTGTATTTACCAACGCGGACAGCCTGGTAGTGCACACCCAGTTTTTCCAACAGACCAGTATCGTACTCGGCCTTTATGCCCAATCCCTTCAAGTCTATCTGACCAGTGGTGTTCAGATACAACTCATCGGCTACGCTGGCCAGCCAATAGGCCATCTGCATATACTCATCGCCATAAGCCACAATCCACTTGCCGCTTTTCTTGAATTCGGCCAGTGCGTCGCGCAGTGTCTGGGCTGTGGCATAGGAGTCGAACTCTACAGCTCCTGCCTCAATATAGATGCCTTTGATGTCGTCATTGTTCTTTGCTTTCTCAATAGCGT
Source organism: Prevotella sp. (assembly GCA_017423565.1). Lineage (GTDB taxonomy): Bacteria > Bacteroidota > Bacteroidia > Bacteroidales > Bacteroidaceae > Prevotella. The sequence continues at coordinate 1,238 of JAFPED010000155.1, forward strand.
CAAGAATGTCGTTCAGTCCCATCACGGTCATTTCGTTTCCTGTAAGGAGACTGAGCATGCCCATGTCTTCAGCGGCCCGTTCGTCAACGGCACCACTCAGTTTCAGAACGAAGACGGAGTTGTCCTGAACTTGTGTCGTTGCTGTGTCGGATGCTGCCATTCCGATTAACGAAATGACACAGATCATGCCAATTACCAGTAAGAAGATGCAGATACCGGTAATAGTGGCTAAGGTGTACTTGAAAAAATCTTTCATAATTGCATTGATATATAAGAATAATGGTGCAAAGATACAAAAAAATGCTTATCGCAAATACTTTTCTACTGAAATTTTTGTGTCAAAGTGTCAGTTTCTGGGTTTTGGCACGGTTTTGGCATAGCGAATGTCAGAAATATATGAACATTTAAATAAAAATTAAAACCGTTTGAAGTTATGAACATTAAACCATTAGCAGACCGCGTGCTGGTATTGCCGGCTCCGGCAGAAGAAAAAGTAGGTGGTATCATTATTCCTGATACTGCAAAGGAGAAACCCCTTCATGGTAAGATTATTGCCACTGGTCAGGGAACTAAGGATGAAGAGATGGTTCTGAAGGCTGGCGACGAAGTGCTCTATGGCAAGTATTCTGGTACTGAGCTTGAATTTGAGGGTGTGAAATATCTCATGATGCGTCAGTCAGACGTGCTCGCAGTGATTGAAAAATAATTATTAACATGCTATTAACTGTTTGCAGTTGGCTTTTAGCCAAATGCCAATAGCCAATAGTAAAAAAACAATAAGATTATGGCAAAAGAAGTTAAATACAATATGGATGCCCGCGACCTGTTGAAGAACGGTGTCGATCAGTTGGCAAATGCAGTGAAGGTAACGCTTGGTCCTAAAGGACGTAACGTAGTAATTGAAAAGAAGTTTGGTGCTCCCCAGATAACGAAGGACGGTGTAACCGTTGCCAAAGAGATTGAACTGGAGGACCGTTTTGAGAATACTGGTGCACAGTTGGTAAAGAGCGTTGCCTCGAAGACTGGCGACGATGCAGGTGATGGTACGACGACTGCTACTATCTTGGCTCAGGCTATTGTGGCTGAGGGACTTAAGAATGTGACTGCAGGTGCCAACCCGATGGACTTGAAACGTGGTATCGACAAGGCTGTTTCGGCTGTTGTTGACTTCATCAAGGACTCTGCCGAGAAGGTTGATGACAACTATGACAAGATTGAGCAGGTGGCTACAGTCAGTGCCAACAACGATGCAGAGATTGGTAAACTGCTGGCTGACGCCATGCGTAAGGTGTCGAAGGACGGTGTGATAACCATTGAAGAGTCAAAGAGCCGTGATACCCACATCGGTGTGGTAGAAGGTATGCAGTTTGACCGTGGTTATCTGTCTGCTTACTTCATGACCGACTCTGACAAGATGGAGTGTGTGATGGAGAATCCTTATATCCTTATTTACGACAAGAAGATTTCCAATATCAAGGACTTCCTGCCCATCCTGCAGCCTGCAGCAGAGAGTGGACGCCCCTTGCTGGTCACTGCTGAGGATGTTGACTCAGAGGCACTTACTACACTCGTTGTCAACCGTCTGCGTGGTGGCTTGAAGATATGTGCAGTCAAGGCTCCTGGCTTTGGTGACCGTCGTAAGGCTATGCTCGAGGATATTGCCGTTCTGACTGGTGGTACCGTTATCAGCGAGGAGAAGGGTCTGAAACTGGAGCAGGCAACACTGGAGATGCTGGGCACATGCGACAAGGTGACAGTTACCAAGGACAATACCACTATTGTTAATGGTGCTGGTGACAAACAGGCCATTCAGGACCGTATAGCTCAGATAAAGAAAGAGATAGAGGTGACCACCAGCTCGTACGACAAGGAGAAGCTGCAGGAGCGTCTTGCCAAATTGGCAGGTGGTGTGGCTGTGCTCTACGTTGGTGCTAACAGCGAGGTAGAGATGAAGGAGAAGAAAGATCGTGTTGACGATGCCCTCTGTGCTACTCGTGCTGCCATTGAGGAAGGCGTTGTTGCTGGTGGTGGTACTACTTATGTACGTGCTCAGGAGTGCCTGCAAAATGTGAAGGGTGACAATGCTGACGAGCAGACAGGTGTAAACATTGTATGCCGTGCCATTGAAGAGCCGTTGCGTCAGATTGTCATCAATGCCGGTGGCGAAGGAGCCGTTGTCGTACAGAAGGTACGTGAGGGCAAGGGTGACTTCGGATACAACGCACGCACTGACGAATATGAGGACCTGCGTAAGGCTGGTATCATAGATCCAGCCAAGGTGGCTCGTGTTGCTCTGGAGAATGCAGCATCGATTGCTGGTATGTTCCTGACCACTGAGTGTCTGATAGTTGACAAACCAGAAAAGGAACCTGCTATGCCTATGGGCGGTGCACCAGGCATGGGTGGAATGATGTAATAAATTGACATCTAAATATATCAAAAAGCAGGGAATTGTTGCAAAAAACGGTTCCCTGCTTTGATTTATATCAATAAATGTTCATTTTCTTGGCTTTTTATTTTGTTCGTTTTGAGAATTTTTTTATCTTTGCAACATCACTGAAAGGAAGAATTACTGGACATTATATTTTTTTATGTAAAGGAGAACAACATTTTTGATTTGTTTTAGTAGATTAGTTTTTAAGTAGTTTGTTTTTAGAAACCGATTGTCGTGAGACAGTCGGTTTTTTGTTATGGCTTACTTTGTCCAGAAGCAGCGAATACATTATTTAACATGAGTTTAGACCTTGGTTTCGTCTTTTTTTTCTACCTTTGCAACTTGAAATGAATTTGCAAAAGACGATACTCATAGAGATTATAGCTATAGCACTGGCTACGGCTGCCCTCATCTGGTTAACAGACAGCTACCTCATGACACTGGGCATAGTTATATTGTTAGTGCTTGTCGAACGTTTGTTGGTAAGCTATCTGGAGAAACGGGAGGAAGAAAAAGAGGAAAACGATGAAGCAACTGATTGACTTATATCGGGAGTGGAGTGGGGCAGAGCCTGCCTTGTGTGAACAGCTGCCAGTAGCTGGCAGTAACCGTGTGTATTACCGTTTGACAGATGCTGCAGGACAAAGTGTCATCGGTGTGATTGGCACCAGTCGCGACGAGAACCATGCCTTTGTCTATCTTTGTCGTCATTTCACCAAACGTCAGTTGCCTGTACCTCATCTGCTGGCTGTCAGTCAGGATGAGTTGCGCTACCTGGAGAGTGACCTGGGGACTGTGTCGTTGTTCAATGCTATCAGTGGTGGTCGTGAGGCTGGTGGGCGTTACACGTTGAAAGAGCAGGAGTTGCTGAAACGTACCATTCGTGAGTTGCCTAACATCCAAATGCGTGGTGCCCGCGAACTGGATTTCTCACAGTGTTACCCTCAACCCGAGTTCGATACCAATAGCGTGTTATTCGACCTCAACTATTTCAAGTATTGCTTTCTCAAGGCTACAGAACTGGATTTCCATGAGTTGAAGCTGGAGGCTGACTTCCGTCTGTTGGCAAAAGACCTGACCAGTGAGCCATGCGATGCGTTTCTCTATCGTGACGTTCAGGCGCGTAATGTGATGTTGGTAGATGAGAAACCTTACTTCATAGACTTTCAAGGCGGACGTAAGGGACCGTACTACTATGACCTGGCATCTTTTTTGTGGCAGGCCAGTGCCCGTTACCCTCACAAGTTGCGTCGAGAGTTGGTGTATGAGTACTATAACGAATTGAAGAATTACACAGAGGTGCCTACACCTCACCATTTCGTCAACCGTTTGTCGCTTTTCGTGCTGTTCCGTACATTACAGGTGTTAGGAGCTTATGGCTTCCGTGGCTATTTCGAACGCAAGCAGCATTTCATCAAAAGCATACCGCCTGCCATGCAGAACCTGCGCGAGCTATTGGCAGAAGTTAATTTCCCATATCCTTATCTCGTTACGGTGCTGAAGCAGTTGACGGAGCTGCCACAATTCCGACAGTTAGATGTGACTGCCAGTCGTGCCGACGGCTTCCGCACAACGGAGAACAATCCCTACAAGCCCCATCCTCAGGACGGACCAGCCACGTTCTCCAAGTATGATGCACAGGGTCCTCTGGTGGTCAGGGTCTATAGCTTCTCTTATCGGAAGGGTATTCCTGAGGATGAGAGTGGTAATGGTGGTGGTTATGTGTTTGATTGTCGTTCTACACATAATCCCGGTCGTTACGAACCTTACAAACAACTGACAGGCCTGGACGAGCCAGTCATCCGTTTTCTGGAGGACGACGGTGAGATATTGACTTTCCTTTCGAGTGTGTATAAGCTTGCTGATGCCCATGTGCGTCGTTACATACAGCGTGGTTTCACCTCGCTCATGTTTTCCTTTGGCTGCACGGGAGGACAACACCGCTCTGTCTATAGTGCCCAACATTTAGCAGAACACCTCCATGCCAAGTTTGGCATAGAGGTGCACGTCATTCATCGTGAGCAGGGTATTACCCAAGTGCTCCCTGCTAAATAGTTAGAACCTGTAGGCTGCTCCTACTGAGAACACACCTTGGTTGTAGCTGTCAATAATCTGGTATTTACCTTCAACGTTGATAGAGAACACGTCTGTGAGGTTAATCTGATAACCGGCACCAAGGTTGATGGCAATCTTCACCTTGTCGCTGAAGAGACCAGAGTTCCAGTCTGTGATGCCAATACCTACCAGAGGATATGCGCACATGCTGCTACCTGTAGGAATAAGGTAGTGGGCATTCAGGTTTACATCCCACATCTTCAAGTCGTTCTTCTCCATGAAGTAGTCAGCAGCAACTTCAGCACGGATGTTGTCTGTTGCGTAGTACTGCCCCTTGACACCAATACCGATGTTCTCAATCTTTGTTCCGTAGAGCAGGTTAACACCAATGGCATACTTGCCATCCTGAGCCATTGCACTCATGCTGACGAGTGCAACAAACATGGTTAAAAACAGTTTTTTCATCTTTCTTATAATTTTAAATGATGGACTTTTTTTTTAAACAAATTCCTTGTCATATTGGGTACAAAGGTAATGATTATTTCGTCAACTTCCAAACAGAATAGTCATTAATTGCAAAAAAATGTATAAAAAATGATGCGTATTCCCTTTTTTTGTCGTAAATTTGTAGCCATGAAACAAGCTATGATACTTGCTGCCGGCTTAGGCACACGACTTAAACCACTGACCGACAGCATGCCAAAGGCATTAGTACCCGTTGGTGGAACACCACTGCTTGACCTGAATGTGCGCAGCTTGCGACAGCAAGGATACACCCGCTTCGTCGTGAATGTGCATCATTTTGCACAGCAGATTGTTGACCATGTACAACAGACGGAATACGCTTCACTGGTGCAATTCAGTGATGAGCGTGAACAGTTGCTCGATACGGGTGGCGGACTGAAGAAGGCTGCACCGTTGTTTGATGCCGACAGCCCCATACTTATTCATAATGTTGACATTCTTGACAATGTCGATTACCAGTGGTTTGCACGTCAGCATCGTGAAGAAGAGGATGCTGTGCTGCTGGTCAGCCGGCGTCAGACCAAACGCTACTTGCTGTTTGATCATGCCATGAGGCTCATGGGCTGGACAAATGTGGAAACGGGTGAGATAAAAAGTCCCTATCCATGGCTGCGACGCACATCACTTGCAGAGTTGCCATCCACACTCTACACCTTTGCCTTCTCTGGCATACACTCCTTCTCGCCAAGACTGTTCCCACTGATGGACCGCTTCCCTGACCGTTTTAGCATCATCGACTTCTACCTCTCCGTCTGTCATCGCTCTGCCATCTATGGATGTGTGAAGGATGATCTTCGGGTCCTTGATGTCGGTAAACTCGACTCACTCTCCGAAGCGGAGCATTTCATGAATTATCAATAAAAAAAGATATGCAACAGAAAATTATTATTCTCGATTTCGGCTCACAAACCACACAGCTCATTGGACGGCGTGTGCGCGAACTCGACACGTTCTGCGAAATTCTGCCTTATAATAAATTTCCAAAGGATGACCCTTCCGTCATTGGTGTCATCCTCAGCGGCTCGCCCTACAGTGTCCATGACCCAGAGGCTTTTAAGGTCGATCTTTCGCAATTTGTAGGTCGGCTGCCTGTGTTGGGCATCTGCTACGGTGCTCAGTTTATTTCACATACGCTGGGAGGAAAAGTGGAAAAGACTGACTCACGCGAGTATGGACGTGCCCATCTGGAAATGGTTGATACAACGAACCCTTTGTTCAAGGGTTTCGACGAGCATTCGCAGGTGTGGATGTCGCATGGCGATACCATCACACAGATACCGGATGGCTTTGAAGTAATAGGCAGCACCAAGGATGTACAGAATGCCGCCTTCTGGGCTCCATCCCTACAGGGGAAGGAAGGAAAGGGGCTTCCTGTTTTCGCTGTCCAGTTCCATCCTGAGGTCTATCATACCATACAAGGCACCCAGCTGCTTCGTAACTTCGTCGTCGATATCTGTGGCTCTCGACAAGACTGGAGCGCTGCCGCCTTTGTTGATACCACAGTTAAGGAGCTGAAGGAACAAATAGGTTCCGACCGTGTCATCCTCGGACTCTCTGGAGGTGTTGACTCCTCTGTGGCTGCTGTTCTGCTCAACCGTGCCATAGGCAGTCAGCTTACGTGTATCTTCGTCGATCATGGCATGCTGCGCAAAAACGAGTTTCAGCAGGTTATGGACGACTACCAAGGTCTGGGTCTGAACGTCATTGGTGTCGATGCCAGCGAGAAGTTCTTCAGCGACTTGGCAGGCGTCACTGACCCTGAACAGAAACGTAAGATTATCGGTCGTGACTTCGTAGAGGTTTTTAATGCTGAGGCCAAGAAAATTACCGATGCTAAGTGGTTAGCCCAAGGCACCATCTATCCTGACCGCATTGAGAGTCTGAACATCACAGGTAAGGTCATCAAGAGTCATCACAACGTAGGCGGACTGCCCAAGGAGATGAACTTACAGCTGTGCGAACCATTGAAGTGGCTCTTCAAGGACGAGGTGCGCCGTGTGGGTCGTCAGTTAGGCATGCCAGAACACCTCATTACCCGTCATCCCTTCCCTGGTCCAGGCTTGGCAGTCAGAATATTAGGCGACATCACACCAGAGAAGGTTCGTATCCTTCAGAATGCTGATGACATCTACATCCGTGGACTCCGTGAGTATGTTGATGCCGATGGTGAAACCCTTTATAATAAGGTATGGCAGGCAGGAGCAGTGTTGCTCTCTACCGTACGTAGTGTGGGTGTGATGGGCGATGAGCGTACTTACGAGAATCCTGTCGCCTTGCGTGCCGTCACCTCAACAGATGCCATGACAGCCGACTGGGCTCATCTGCCTTATGACTTCCTGGCAAAGGTGTCCAACGAAATCATTAATAAAGTACGTGGCGTTAATCGCGTTTGCTACGATATCTCCTCAAAGCCACCCGCAACGATAGAGTGGGAGTGATGAGAATTGACAATTGAAAATGGAGAATTATGAGGATTCCATTTCATATCATAGAACTATTGAAGCGCAAGTCCGGAAGTGACTTGCGCTTGCCTTCTGA
>JAFPED010000156.1 GCA_017423565.1 Prevotella sp.
CAACTTCGGACGCGGTGGCGCTTCCCGTAAGGAGAAGGACGACAAAGTGAAGACGAAGGCCAAGAAAAAGAAGTATATAACTGGTGCTCATGGTAGTGGCTCTGCACGGCAGAAAGCCAAGTACCGTGAGCAACGGGCAAATAGGCACAAGAAGCGCTGAGCTTTTGAAAACAAACAAAGGAAAAAACGAAGAATAACCAAAACTGATAAAACATAAATATTTGCACAATGAAACACTTTAGACTTCTTTCAGCAGCCATCATGCTACTCGCTACAAGTACGATCCAGGCTCAGAAGTATGTAGGCGGCGATATCTCCATGCTACCGGAATACGAGAAAAAAAGTGCCAAGTACTACGACAAAAGTGGTAGTGACATCAGTACCAACCTACTTGAATTTTTCGTAGATCAGGGATGGAACGCAGCCCGCGTACGTCTTTTTGTTGACCCGTCGAAGGCCTCAGAAACTCACCAAAGAGAAGGCGTGCGTCAAGATCTGGAGTTTGTCAAGGCTCTCGGAAAACGCATCAAGGATGCAGGCATGACCTTCATGCTCGACTTCCACTACAGCGACACATGGACCGATCCCGGCAAGCACTCCACGCCATCGGCATGGAGCGGCAAGACTGCTACAGAGATAGCCAATGAAGTATATAGCTACACCAAAGACTGCCTGCAACAGTTAAAAGCAGCAGGCGCCACGCCTGACTTCATTCAGCCAGGCAACGAGATTACCTATGGCATGCTGTGGCCTACGGGGCACGTATATCCGAATGGCGGAGGCCAGGACGGAGGCACATGGGACAATTTCACAAATTATTTAGTTAATGCCATCAAGGCTTGTAATGAAGAATGTCCTCAGGCAAAGATTGTCATTCAGTCAGAAATGCACAATGCCTCGTTGGTTGTCTCCTTTTTTGCCCAGTTAGCCAAGTATCCTGCCGTCAAGTATGATGTCATCGGCTTAAGCTACTATCCATACTATCACGGCACGCTGGCAACACTGAACTCTACACTCAAAACACTGGAGACAACATATCCAGACAAGAAAATCCAGATTGTTGAGACGGCCTACTACCATAAATGGTATCCTGACGATGCCACTTTCGCTGTCACCACCTTCCCTAACTGGCCCGCCACAGAAGCCGGTCAGCAACAGTTCACAAAGGACCTCATTGCTGCCCTCAACAATCACAGTAACGTTGACGGACTCTACTGGTGGTTCCCCGAGGCCAACGAATACGGGGTAGATTCTGACAATCCCGTCACTAAGGATAGGTGCAACTACAGTCTGTTCGACAACGAGACGGGACGTGTCTTGAGTGCTCTCTACGAACTACAGTCCTTCACCGGAGCTGTTATCGACAACCCCGATGTCACAAGCCAATACATTGACAACCCCAGTTTCGAAAGTAACATCAGCGGATGGACCAATACCGGCGGCACGGCCCAGTGGAAGCAAAACACATGGGATGCGCTTTCCAACTACTGCGAATTCGGATGGACGGGCAATGCCTTGGTCAATCAGGAAGTAGTGCAGACTCCAACACTTCCGGCAGGCACGTACAAACTAACAGTCAACTGTGCCTCTGACAAAGGTGCGACAGGTCTGTTCCTCATTGCCGGCGACAAAAGTGTAGAGATGAACGGAACGGGAAGCATCGGCACCTACTCCGTAGAATTTACCGTAGCTTCTGAAGGTCCTGTCAAACTGGGAATAAAACTGCAGAACACAACAGCCACATGGGTTAACTTCGACAACTTCTGCTTAGAGAAGGTAACCAGTTCCGCTATATCCCACATAAACGCTGACAAGAACATCAGCAACAGCTGGTACACCCTTGACGGCCGACGACTCAATGCCAAGCCCACCACACGAGGGCTGTACATTCACGATGGAAAGAAAATAATCATCAACTGAGCCACGAATGCTCCAACTGCCACGCGTCATTTCACGATCCTTATCCACACGGCTGAGCCTCATGGTTGTCAGCGCTTTAACGCTGTTGCTTCTGGTTTCACTCGCCGTGATGTATTATTTCTCGCAACAACAGATGAAGCGGGAGGCATTGGAAACTGCTGCCCAGACGTTGGAAGGCACGATAGAGCGTATCGATAACCTTCTGCTGAATGTGGAACAGGCATCAGGCAATATGTACTTCAACATGTTGCAACACCTGAGCCAGCCAGACATGATGGCAACCTACTGTCGGCAGTTGGTGGAGACTAATCCATACATCATCGGATGTGCCATTGCTTTTGAACCTTATTATTATAAGGACCGTGAGTACTTCATGGCGTATGTCTATCGTAATGCGAGCGACAAGGTCAACGCCACCGACTCGCTTGTCATGCAGGCAGAGACCTATGGTAACCAACCTTATACTCAACAAAGGTGGTTCACGGAACCCATGTCGTCAGGAAATGCCCTCTGGCTGATACCCTTGGCAGATATGTCGGACATGGAACCCATTACCACCTTCAGCCTGCCTATCTATGGCAGTAATGGCAAGCCCGTGGGTGTCATGGGGGTTGATGTGTCGCTCCGTCAACTGTCGGCTATCATACATGATGCGAAGCCTACGCCCAACTCTTACTGTACGTTGTTGGACAAGCACGGAATGTACATAGTACATCCAGACACGAGTGTGCTGGCCAAACGGTATGTCCATGCAAAGGAAGAGATCCAAAAGAACTTTATGGAAGTTGCACAGATGATGGTGTCTGGAGACACAGGTTATCATTTGTATAGTGTGGACAATGATAACTATTACGTGTTCTTTAAACCTTTCCGTCGTGCTGCTGTGCCTGGGCGTTCGGAAGTGGATTTAGGTTGGAGTGCCGGTATTGTCTATCCAGAGGATGATGTCTTTGGTGACTATAAACAGCTGTTCTACTATGTGCTGGCCATTGCCTTGGTTGGTCTGTTGCTTTTGTTCGTACTCTCTCGTGCCATTATTCACAGTCAGTTGAAGCCTCTGCAGGAACTGGCTTCGTCAGCCCAGTTTATTGCTGAAGGTAATTATCACAACATCATTGACGAGGCAAGAAGGAAGGACGAGATAGGTCGTCTGAAAGATAACTTCCGTCAGATGCAGCTGTCGTTGTCAGCCAACATCAGGGAACTTGACCAGTTGAAGAGTACGTTGAATGAACGTGGTGAAAGACTCCGTGAGGCTTACGCGCAGGCGAAAGAGGCCGACCGTATGAAGACCTCCTTTTTACACAACATGTCGAACCAGATGCTCGAACCTACTTCGACTCTCATTGATGATGTCAATAAACTATATGACATCATAGGAAATGGTGATGTGCATGAGGTGAACAACTTGGTCTCAGACATTGAGCGACAAGGTCAAAGGATGACCAGTTTACTGAACCGGCTGCTCCAGCAGTCGGCAGCAAAAGAAGAGAAAGGAGGACGCTCATGATAGGCATACGTAAGTCGTTCTCGAAGAAACTCAGCCTTGGTATTCTGCTCTTGGCCGTTCCTATCTTCATCCTCTCTTTGGGCGTGCTGTTCCAACATTCGCGTTACTTGTTACGTAAGGAAGCGATGGAGCACACCAACAGTGTGCTGAATACCACGATGCAGCGTCTTATCCGCCATGTCAATGCCATAGAGACGGCAACCGAAACCAATAGCTGGCTGGCTACTGAGTATCTGGATCCTGACTCGCTGTTGGCACTCTCACACCGCATTGTACTATTCAATGCCTATATTGACGGCTGTTCTATCAGTACGGAGCCGGATGTCTTTCCACAACATGGCAGGTATTTCTCTGTCTATACCATCAGGGAAGGTGACAGCATCAATACCGTTATTGAAGAACCATACGAGTACTTTGATAAAGAATGGTACAAGCAACCCAAGGAGCGAGGAAAAGCCAGCTGGGTGGTTTATTATGATGAGAGTGACACGCTGAAGCTGACACTGGATGGTTTGTTAGCCTCATATAACAAGCCCTTGTACTCCCGTCCTGACAGTCAGTTGGTAGCAGTTATCTCCACTGACATGTCGCTGCTACGGCTCTCCAAGGCCATATCGGAGGAAAGACCTTACCCCAACTCCTACTTTATCATGCTTGATGAGTATGGACATTACTACATCAATCCAGACTCCACGCAATTGTTCCACCATAGTATCTTTGACGATGCCGACCCAGTAGAGCATGCAGATATCATTGCTTTAGGACATGAGATGACCGCTGGCAACAAGGGAAACATGAGAGTAGAGATAAACGGTGAGACGTGTCTTGTCAGCTATCAGTCTGTTCCTGGCACGACGTGGAGCCTTGCCCTCGTCTGTCCAGACAGTGATATCCTGCAGGGTTATTACAAACTGGCAAAATTGCTCATACCACTACTTGTTATTGGACTGCTGATGATACTGTTGCTTAGCTATCATTTGGCGACTCATGCCATCCGACCAATCAACCAGTTGCTGGAAAAGACACAGAGCATAGCCTCTGGCAACTACGAGGTACATATTCCCCCAAGTCCTCGGGAAGATGTGGTAGGACGGTTGCAGAATAGTTTTGCAGCGATGTTACGCTCGCTGAACTTCCACTTAAGTAGCACACGCTACGTGGTAGATCAGATCCGGCACCGCAATGAAGAGCTGGTGGAAGCCACACGCTTAGCAAAGGAGTCAGCTCGTAAGAAGACGATGTTCATACAGAATGTGTCACATCAGGTTCGTACGCCCTTGAATATTATCATGGGTTTTGCACAGGTGATTCGCGACAACTCCGGACAGCTGCCGGAAGAGGATGCCAAGAGCATTCTTAGTATAATGGATCACAATACGACAACGTTAGACCGAATGGTGCTGATGCTTTTCGACAGTTCAGAATATGGCATTGCGCAGGAACTGAACATCAGTAAGGACGAACAGGCGTCGTGTAACAGCATGGCTCAAGAGGCTATAGCGCTTATCAGTTCGCAGTTTCCTCATTTGTCCGTCCGCTTTGTGACAGAGCTGACCGATGACTTCTGTATTCGTACCAATAGGCTCTATATGGTGCGCACGCTGCGTGAGATACTTTATAATTCTGCCAAGTATTCAGACGGAAAGAATATCTCACTGACAATCATGAAGAGAGATAACATGGTACGGTTTATATGCGAGGACACAGGACCAGGCATACCACCAGAATACTATGACTATATATTCGAGCCGTTCACCAAGCTTGATGACCTGTCGGAAGGTCTTGGACTGGGAATGGCCTTGAGCAAACGCCATGTTCAGATGTTAGGTGGTACCTTCCTTTTCGATACTGACTACCACGAGGGATGCCGCATTATTATTGACATGCCGGCATAATAGTCCTTATAGATTCAGTTCCCTGCCACGATAGAACTCTATCAAGGCATGCTGATATAAGTTCTCGTAGCGTGCCTGAACCATGTCGCTCTCTGCCTTGAGGTAGTTGTTCTTCGCTTCATTAAACTCCGTTATGGTAGCCTTGCCGTTCTCGTACTTTGCCTGCATCAGCGTGAAGGCGTCTTTGCTACTTTGAAGTGCCTCCATCGAGCTCTTTTCCTTTGCCTGTGCGTTCAGCGCGTTGTAATAGACCTGTTGAATCTCTTTGTAGAGTGTCTTCTTGCTGTTATCCAGTGCAAGCATTTGTGTTTCCTGTTCTATGCGTGCGTTGCGTACGTTGTTGCGTGTCTGGAAACGGTTGAAGATGGGAATACTCAGGTTCAGTCCGATGTATTGTGAGAAGTTGTTTTTCAGCTGCTCACCAAAGCTGTCAGCGGTAAAACCTGATGTCTTGTAATAGTTGGTTCCTAAACCTGCCGAAAAGGACAGTTGCGGATAATAACCTGACTGGGCAATCTTGATGCTATGGTCGGTAGCACGCAGACGAATCTCCTGTGACATAATCTCCGGCTTGACGCCCAGTGCTTCTTGATAGATGATTTCGGGCGATACGGTAGCAGTGCTGATGATGGCAGACAAGTCATCGACAGGAGGACGTACGATGCTGAACCCATCGGGTGATGGTAGTTCCAGCAGTTGTGTCATGGTGAGTATTGACAGCCGTAAGTTGTTGGCTGCTTGTGTGGCCGTAAGATGACTGTTGGCCAGTGTGGCACGTTGTTGTGATAATTCGGCTTCCGATGCCTTTCCATTTCTGACGAATGCTTCCAGTCGTACTACCTGCATGGAGTCAATGGCTATCTGACGGTTGGCAACATCTCTGATTTCCATGTCGTACAGTATCTGTACGTAGGCTTGTGCCACCTGCATGCGTATGTCATTCTTGGCTTTTTCCAAGTCCTGTGTGGCAGCCTCAAGGTTCAGTTGGTTTAACTTTATCTGGTTAGGAATCTGGAAACCTGTGAACAGTGGTATGCTGGTACTTAAGGAGAACGACGTGTTGCTGGTGTTCGTATTCGTATAGGTGTTTTCTGCCGTCAGTCCACGTCCGAACGAGAAGTTCTGTCCCAGACTTCCGCTTACCTCAGGCAGTCGTGCATTCCTCGCCGTTGACAGCTGCAGCTCTTGCTGACGCCGCTGGTTGTCCTGCTGTTTGATTTGAAGGTTATGCTCTACAGCATATTCTGCACACTGCCTCAGTGTCCATGCCGACTGGGCTTGCAGGGGGGAGGTGATAGCTGTTACAGTGACTATAGCTGTTATAGTGACTATGGTGGGAATGGATATTTTCATGACTTAGTTCTCCTTTTCTTCTGCAATGATTTGTGGGCCACGCACGCGGTCCTTGATGGTCAGTCCCTTCTTTATCTCTATGTTTACACCGTCGCTAAGACCTATGGTGACAGGTTTACGATCATACTGCAGCTGTCCTGGCTTGCCTGAAATGATATATACAAACGTGCTGTCACCACTGAACTCAATAGCACTCTCCGGTACGGTAATGACATTCTCGGCACGTGCCAGCACTATTTCTGCATTGGCAGAATATCCAGAACGAATCTTTCCGTCAGACAAGGATGTGATAGCAGCCTTTATCTCAAACTGGTTTGCCCCGTTACTCTCCACGGCTTTCGGTGATATATACTCCAGTGAGGCATCGAGTGACACATCCTGCAAGGCGCCAATGGTAATCTTCATGGGCATGCCCGAAACCAGTTGTCCTACTTCTGTCTCGTCAATGTTGCCTCGGAAGATAAGGTCGTTCATGTTGGCAACACTGGCTATTGTGGTACCGTCATTGAACGTGTTGCTGAGAATGACGGAGTTACCCACCTTAACGGGAATGTCGAGAATGATGCCGCTAATGGTGCTACGGATCAGTGTCGATGAGGCACTGGCATTCGAACGGGACACACCGTCGCGTACCACCTCAAGGGCATCGACAGCAGCCTTCAGCTCTTCCTTGGCTTGGTTGAGCTGCTGACGTACCTTGTCATACTCTTCTGCCGATACCAGCTTCTGCTCATACAGATTCTTCTCACGCTCATAATCCACCTGTGCCTGTTTCAGGTTCAGGTCGGCCAGGCGCACACGACTCTCCGCCGAGCTGAGCTGTCCCATGTCAGGTATGACCTTTACCTTTGCAATGACCTCACCAGCCTGAACGTACTGTCCTGCTTCCTTGAGAATTTCTGTGATGATACCACTGATTTGTGGCTTCACGTTCACCTCGTTACGTGGCTCTATCTTTCCCGTAATGATAGTGGTTCGCTGCAGTGTGTCCAGCTTTGGTGTGAACTCGTTGTAAATAATCTCTTTCGGCTGCGACTTCTGATACAGGAACACAAATGTGCCAATGAATATCAGTGCAATGATGGCAGCAATAATGAGTTTACCGTACTTCTTCATATTGATAGTTTTTTTATTGTTACGACAGTTGTTATAGTTATTCGTCACGCATGGCGTCAACAGGTTTGATACTCATAGCACGGGCTGCTGGAGCCAGACCTGCCAATACCCCCATCAGACTAACGGCAAAGGCAGCGAAGATGGCTGTCCAGAACTGTACTTGGAAGTGTGCATTGACGATGCCGTCTTCGGTATTTGCCAGTTCCAACATCTGCAGTATGGCTACTGCAAACAGGATTCCACTCATGCCGGCAACAAGTGTCAGCACTAAGCTTTCCGAGATAATTTGTGAGAGTATCATCATCGGCGTAGCACCAATGGCTCGTCTGATGCCAATCTCGGTGGTTCGCTCGCGCACGGTGACCATCATGATGTTACTGACGCCAATGGCTCCTGCCAGCAACGTGCCCAGTCCAACCAGCCAGATGAGGAAGTTGACTCCCTTGAACAGATTGTCTAACAGTTGGAACAGCACCTCCGTATTGAACACCATGACACCTTGTTCGTCTTCCGGGTCAATGGTGTGGGCGCGTGCTATCACCCGTCTCATCTTGCTGGCAATGTCGCTCATGGTGATGCCAGGCTTGGCGGTAACACAGAGTATGTGTATGCTTTCACCCATGTTGTATGTCTGTTGCATCAGTGTGATAGGCAGGAGCATCGTGGTGCCCGATTCGCCACCGAAGCTAATACCTTCAGCAGAGCTATAGTCAACACCTACTATCTGGTAATAGACGGAATCTACA
>JAFPED010000157.1 GCA_017423565.1 Prevotella sp.
AGCGTATTGGCAAACACAGGGGTGTTGACTGTAAACTGCGTCGGAGTCTGCACTGTGGGGTTGGAGTCGTTGTCAGTCTCGCAGGCAACGAAGAGCCCCATTCCCATCATGAGCAGCAATGTTGATTTCAATATCTTTTTCATATCCGATTAATCTTTAATTTTTAATCTTTAATCTTTCATCTTAGTAACCCGGGTTCTGCTTCAGATTAACGTTAGCACCCAATTCGGTAGAGGGAAGAGGGAAGATATTACGATATTCGTCGAAACGGCCACCGGCCTGTACGCCACCTTTCCACTGCCAGGTATAGGAAGTGTTGCCTCCGAAGTATCCGTAGCGGATGAGGTCAGTACGGCGTACACCCTCGAAGTACAGCTCACGCGAACGCTCGTCAAGAACCTCGTCAAGCGTATAAGAGTTCTTCTGTACGTTGTTGTTGGCACGCGTACGCAGTTCATTGATGTATCCGGTACCCTTGTCCAGTGTGGTGTTGGAACCTGCAGCACGAGCCTCTGCCTCTGCATAAATGAGGTAGGCCTCAGCCAGACGCATCACGAAGATGTCGTTGTCGGTCTGTGAAGGATCGTGGACAGCAGCACCGTCGGAACGGTTGCTCGAGTACTTTGTTGTAGCGAAACCTTCTGTGAAGGTAGCTAACTTGTCGTTGGTGTACTTACGGTCCTTAACCTGTCCGCTACCATCGGCATTGTCACCAAAGAAGAGTGCACGGTCGTCGCCTGCAGCAGCTACGATGGTCTCTGTGCTCCAGTCATTCAGACCGTCGAGGCGGTCGGTACTGATAAACTTCTTCAGCAAATCAACGCGTACACGGTTACCACCCCATGCCTGGTTAGAAGTCTGAGGATAGATAGCTACCATGTGGCTATCCCATGTAGAAGCGAAGAGGAAAGTAGAACCACCCCAAGAAGCTGTGGTAGCACCATCCATGACAAAGGAGAAGACAGCCTCATTCATAGCACCAGACTCGTCGTTGTCGGCCATGAAGAGCATCTGATAAGCTGAGCTCATACCGTCAGCACTGGTGTGGAAGTTGGTATCATCACCCATCCAGATGGAACGTCCAGACTCGTTGATGACCTTCTCGGCATAAGTCTTTGCCTCGTCCCAGTGAGCCTGACCACAATATTTCACGGCATTCAGGTGCAGACGTGCTAACAACATCCATGCTGCACTCTGGTCGGCACGACCGTAATTGGCCTGACCTCTCTTACGTACAGAGGGAGCTAACATCTTATCCATGTTCTCTTCCAGGTCTTTAACAATCCAAGCATAGAGCTCAGCACTGGAAATCTGAACAGGATTGTCGGAACTGATAGTCTCGGTGAACGACGGGTTGCCGTAGTTGTCGAGCAAATAATAGTAGTAGAGAGCTCGCAGGAAATGTACCTCTGCAGTCATTGTCTCGTTGTAGTCGGCACATTCCTTCAGATATTGGTTACAAAGGCTGACACCCAGACACAGACGCCAGTAAAAACCATAAAGGCAGTCATTGTTGGCCGTATAGGTGTTGTAATCGAAGTCGGCAATACCCTTATCGGTCCAACCGCAAATAGCCTCGTCGGTAGTCAGCTCGTTGGCATTCCACATCAGACGATAGAGAACGGAAAGACCAGAGTCACCAAGATCCAGCTCCGAGCTGCCAAGGTCGTAACCTTCAAGTACGAATTCTGCATAGCACTTGTTGAAGAGTTTTTCTGCATCGACCTGCGTGTCCTTACTCGGATCGATAGGCTCAACATCCAAGTCCTTAGTGCAAGAACTCAAGCCCAGGGTCAGCAGCAATGCTGCTACGGGCAGTATATGTTTGAAAATTCTTGGATACATAATCTATATATTATTTAAGGAGTTTAGAAATTAAGTGACAGACCGAAGAGCAGTGTCAACGGGCGTGGATAGATGGTTCCATCAATACCACCACTTACCTCAGGATCCATTCCCTTATATTTGGTAATGGTAAACACGTTGGTGGCTGATGCATAGATACGTCCATTGATTCCCTTGTAGCTGTTGCCAGCGAGGAGATTCTCAAAGCTGTAGCCCAGCGTGATGTTGTCACACTTCAGGAACGAAGCATTCTCTACAAAGTAGTCGGTCAGGGCATCGTCCTGACGGGCAGAAGTCTTGTAGTTTACCTCGTAAGCGTAAGGCATGGAGTTGCTGATGTAACCTGTTCCGGAACCAACATACTCAAGAGAGCGATGACCCAGCTTCAGCTGGTTGAACATATAGTTACCCACGCTGGCACGGAGGCTGAAGCCAAAGTCCCAGTTCTTGTACTGCAGACGTGAACTGAGGCCAAAGAGCCAGGGAGCAGCTGCAGACTTGTAGAAATACTTATCGGCATCGTCGATAACACCATTACCGTCGCGGTCAACAACAACACCCTGAATAGGCTTGCCGTCTGCGTCGTAAGCCTGCTGATATACCCAGAACGAATACATGGGCTGGCCTTCCTGATGGCACATAGCAGTAGAACCGGTACCCAGACCAACGTCACCATATTGGATAGGCTGTCCGTCGCCTGCCAGCTTCACTACCTTGTTCTTGTTGTAGGTGAAGTTTCCTGTCAACTCCCAGTTCAGGTCACCCGACTGGATAGGACGTACGGTCATAGAAACCTCGACACCAGTATTCTCCAGCTCGCCGACGTTCTTCATCACACGGTTACCGAAGTTACTCATGGCTGCAACGGGTGCAGACATCAGTAGGTCGGTAGTCTTACGATGATAGACATCAACGCTACCCAAGAAGCGGTTGTTGAAGAATCCAAAGTCCAAACCTGCGTTGTAAGTCGTTGTGGTTTCCCATTTCAGGTCGGGGTTGTAAGGGTTAGGAATATACTGGTAGCCCTCACCGGTTACAGGATAGAGCACACGTGTGCTGGTTGGCTGCTGGTAGGTAGCGAAATAAGAGTAGTCGCCGATACCTTCCTGCTGACCTGTCATACCCCAACCGAGACGGAGCTTCAGTTCTGTGAGATCCTTTGCGTTCTTCAGGAACGACTCTTCATTAATCTTCCAACCTAAAGCAACAGATGGGAAGTAACCCCAATGGTTGTCCTTGCTGAAACGTGACGAACCGTCGGCACGCAGTGTAGCGGTCAGCATGTAACGGTCGAAAGCAATATAGTTCATACGTCCGTAGAACGATACGAGGTAGTGTTCAGACTTCCACTCGCTGCTTTGTTCGTTGTACTTGTCGCCTGCGTTAACACCAGGATGACCTGTAGGATAGAGACCATAGCCGTTGTAGTTACCCCAGTATTTCTCGTGACGCCATTCGTAACCACCCATGATGTCGAAGTGCTGTGTCTTGGCGAAGTCCTTGTAATACTGCAAGTAAGCGGTGTAGTTCAGGTTGTACTTGTGTTCTTTGTCAATCTTGTGGAAACCGTAGTAGTAGCTGTCAGGACTCCAAGGCTCTACATCCTGCTGCTGCTTACCATTACCCCAGTCGCCGCTGAAGTTCATGTGGATGCGCAGGTCCTCGAAACCATGAATCTGATAGTCAACCTCTACGTTGCCCTGATAGTCGAAAGAGTTGGCACGGTCGTTGTTTGCCTCTAACTGTGCAACAGGGTTTGACTGAGCAAGAGCAATCTTGTCATAGTCCCAACCGGGAGCACGTCCGGAACCCATAGCCTGAGTCCACTGCCAGTAGCCATTGAATGTGCTGAAGCGTGAGTCGCTGGAGCGTACAGGCTGTGTGGGGTCGAAGCTTACGGCATTACCAATAGCACCGGCCGCATAGTTGTTATGGGCATACATGAACTTTCCGTTGATGTTGAACTTCAGGTGGTCCTCCAAGAAAGAAGGATTGAGGTTCACAGAAGCGGTGAAACGCTTGAAGGCAGAAGTCTTCAAGATACCCTGTTGGTCAGTGTAGCCTAAAGAAACACGATAGGGGAGGTTTGCCGTAGAACCTGTCATTGTAATGTTGTGGTCGTGGCTGATTGCTGTACGGAAGATTTCCTTCTGCCAGTCAGTGTTAGCTGTTCCTAACAGTCCGAATTGAGCAGACTCCTCACCATAGAGGTCACGTACCAATGAACGCATCTGGTCACCACTGAGCACATCGGTGTATTTCTTGATGATAGACAAAGAAACGTTACCGTTGTAAGAAAGCTGGGGCTTCATGTTCTGACGACCCTTCTTTGTGGTAATGATGATGACACCGTTAGAACCACGGCTACCATAGATGGCGGTTGCCGAAGCATCTTTTAATACAGTGAAACTCTCGATATCGTTAGGGTTAACCATGGAGAGTGGGTTCGACAAACCCTTGACACCCTGATTGTCCATTGCCAATCCGTCAATCACAATCAGAGGGTCGTTGCTGGCATTGAACGAAGAGCCACCACGAATACGGATGGTAGCACCAGTACCAGGCTGACCAGAACCGGTTGTCACGTTTACACCGGCTATCTTACCCTGAATCATTTCCTGGGCGTTGGTGATGATACCGTGGTTCTTCTCATCAGGCTTCAAGGCCGTCACAGAACCTGTCAAGTCGGTCTTTCTTGCCTGACCATAACCGATGACCACTACCTCGTTCAATGTGTTCGACTCATCCTGCAGTGTTACCTCTACCTGTGGGGCAGCAGTGACAGTAGCAGTCTCGTAGCCGATGTAAGAAACCTGGATGCTGGCTCCCTGTGGGGCTTGCAGGGTAAAGGTTCCGTCGATGTCTGTAATGACAGCAGCCTGTGTGCCTACCACACGGACAGTCGCACCGATGATGTCCTCACCTTGAGCATCCTGAACATGTCCTTTGACAGTTATTTGCTGTGCAAAGGCGCCTACCGATAGAAATAGTCCTAACAAAAGGACAAGCATTCTAAACGGGATTCTAATGTTTACATGCTTCATCATTTGTTTTTTAAGTTAGTGATATTATTAATTATTGTTGTAGTTATAACTAAGAATTGACTTAAATCAATTGCAAAGATAGGTTTGTTTTGCTTTCATTGTACTTTTTTAAGTGACAAAAGACAACTTTTGTTAATGCAAACGTTTGCATGCGAGAATTCCTTAATAATAATAAAGTACGTGCGAGGCATTCAGCGTAATTGTCTATCTTTGCATCAACAACCAATAACAGAAACACATGGAAGATAAAGCACCACTGACCATGAAGGATATTGCTAAGGAGTTAGGCATCTCTGTAGCAACAGTGTCTCGGGCATTGAAAGACTCGCCGCGTATCAGTGCAGAACGACGTGCTGCCATACAGCAGTATGCGCGTGAGCACAATTTCGCACCCAACCTCATTGCTGAGTCGCTGCGCCACAGCAGAGTGAAACCCATCAAAGTCATTGGTGTCATCATTCCAGAATTTACCCATTTCTATTTCTCTTCGGTTCTTTCAGGCATTGAGGAAGAGGCTTCTGCACGCGGCTATCGCATCATGGTAGCACAAAGTGATGAGAAATACGAGCGTGAGGTAATAATCTGCCAGTCTTTTTTCGAGAATAAAGTTTGTGGCATTATTGTCTCGCAGGCTAAGGACACACAGAAATATGACCATTTCCAACGGCTTATTGATGCTGGTGTGCCTCTGGTGTTCTATGACCGAATCTGTACTGGTGTAAGTGCCAGTCGTGTGGTGGTCGATGACTATATGGGTGCCTACAATGCTGTAACACACCTTATAGAGACTGGATGCCGCCGCATTGCTTTCTATGGCTCGTCCATGACACTTGAGATTTCGAAGAACCGATTTAACGGTTACCGCGATGCGTTGCTTAAACATGGCATACGTCCAGACGATACACTCATTCGTTTCTGTGATAACAGAACAGATGCAGAAGCCATAACGCCAGAAATATTGCAGCAAGATAATCGTCCTGACGGTTTCTTTGCCGTGAATGACGATACGGCCATTGGCATTCTTTACACTGCCAAGCGCATGGGATTGCGTGTGCCTGACGACGTAAGTATCTGTGGCTTTACCAATGGTCAGCGTGCTGTAGCGTGTGACCCCATGCTGACCACTGTAGAGCAACGTGGCATTAGGGTGGGAGAAGAAGCTGCCAACATTCTCATTGGTCACGTTGAAGGTACTATTCCTTTGAGTAAAATGGAGCGTCGCATTGTGCGTACCCGTCTTATCATAAGAGGGACAACAAGGTAATAAAAACAAAAACGATATGAAACAAAAACCTGATCTTTCCTTTTGGAATTTATGGAATCTGAGCTTCGGATTCTTTGGCGTACAAATAGCATACGCCTTACAGAGTGCAAACATTTCCCGAATCTTCCAGACATTAGGGGCTGACCCTCATGACCTGAGTTTCTTCTGGATACTGCCTCCACTGATGGGTATTATTGTTCAGCCTATTGTCGGTACGCTATCTGATAGAACATGGACGCGCTTTGGCCGTCGTATTCCCTATTTGTTTTTAGGTGCTTTGGTCGCTGTGTTGGTCATGTGTCTGCTGCCTAATGCGGGTTCGTTTGGAATGGCAGTAGGAACAGCACTCATTTTCGGACTAATAGCATTGATGTTGCTGGATACCAGTATCAACATGGCTATGCAACCATTCAAGATGTTGGTTGGCGACATGGTGAACGAGAAACAGAAAGCAAAGGCATATAGCATCCAGTCTTTCCTCTGTAATGCAGGAAGCGTGGTGGGTTATTTGTTCCCGTTCTTCTTCACGCTTCTTGGAATAGCCAACGAGGCTCCTCAAGGAATAGTTCCTGACTCTGTAATCTGGTCATTCTACATTGGTGCAGCTATCCTGATACTATGCGTCCTTTATACTACGATAAAGGTAAAGGAATGGAACCCGTCTGAATATGCCGAGTATAATG
>JAFPED010000158.1 GCA_017423565.1 Prevotella sp.
AAAGATAAAGATTATTTTTCACACATGCAAGTTTTTGCAAACAAGTGTGTCACGAGATGCGACGAATGAGCCTCCAAAACAGGTGCACCTATTTACCCAAACGGGTGCACCTGATGACCTTAACGGGTGCACCTGTTTTTTTATATACATACAGGTAAATACTCTTATTTATTAGAAATAGTAAAGAAAAACTGTTTTCTTTTTTTATAGTTCAATACCCTTCTCACTGCTTTGCAGCACATTATCCAGCCTGATTTTCCGCTTCGGGTTCTTACGGAGTTACAGTTTAATGCCTTGCTCATCGCTGGTCACAACATTATCCAGCCTGATTTTCCGCTTCGGGTTCTTGCGGATGGTGTAGCGAATGAGAATAGAGGGACGCAGGGTGACGCCTGTACGCCACTGACGGTTGTAGGCGGTATAGCCTGCTGTCTCAGTCTCTGTCTCGGTCTCGCTGCCAAACACGAATGGAAACAGGACAGCAACATAGAAATTGGGGGTAAAGTTATAGTTCACCTGTAACTGACAATAATCAGGCTTGATGTAATGTGTACGCGAGATGGGGCTGTAGCTGTAGCGGGAGTAATTGATGTCGCCACCTATCATCCACTTCTTCAGGTAAAACCAAAGGCCACCATTGAACCATACGTTGTCCTTCCATGAAAGCTCATCGAAACGACTCTTTCCGTATCCTGCACTTGCATACACGCGGCCACGACCCTTAGGAAAGTTATAGTTGATGTAACCGCTGAAGTCAAAATAATTGTATTTGCCGACATTCTTGAATGTGCTGACAAACACGCCGTCCTCCTCATAACCGAAGCTTTCTATAAGATTTCGGCGACCTGAATAGTTGACACTTCCCAAAAAGTTCAGGTTCTTATAGTTGAACATGTAGTTGGCGGAAAGCTGATGGTTTGTTGAAGGCTTCAGGTAGGGGTTGCCTCTGTTGATGACAAGCGGGTCGGTTGATGTATTATAGGGATTCAACTCACCAGCAGAAGGTTGGTTGGCATCCAGCTGGTACGACAGGTTGACGGAATGGTTGTTCTTAAACGGATAGTTGACACTCAGCGAGACGTATGGTTTGAAGTAGTGGTTGTTCGCGTCACCCGCCTTGAGCCAGATTCCCAACATACCTGCAGAGCTCATAAAGGACAGCTGTTTCCACTGCGTACTGAACGAGGCATACAGATACTCCACCCAACGCCTGTGGTGGAATATCGGGAGATGCTCACTAATCTTGTCGATGTCATCGTCGAAGTATTTAGTCGAACTGCCGATATTGAGACTGTTGACATTGTTCCAAGAAGTGGAATAGTTCATTTTGAGCATGGCAGAGGTACGATTGTTCTGATAGTTGAAAAGGTAGGAATAGGTATTGTCCTGATAGTTCTCCTCGCGCTCACCGTCATTCCGGTCATCGTTGTAGTTATAGGCCAATGTGGCATCAAACTTGGCATTCTTCTCAAAATTATGTTCATAGTAAAGGCTCGATGTCAGAATGTAATTCTTGTCATTGTGAAGCGACGAGAAAGCATAACGGTTGTTACTGCCCGACTCTATGTTGCCAGATCCTCCCTGATTGTTCCTGCTGTCATTCCAATTCCCATAACCATGTACTGCCATATAGTCATGGTCGCCAATACTCCATTTCAGAAGTAACTCACCCAGTTTGCTACTACCTTTCATCCGATCATGCCCCTCTTCTTCACGGTAATAGCCTGTGCCACGTTGCCACGACTGCCACTCACTCTTGTCATAATGAGTATAATCTAAAGCTGCACGACCGTAAAGCGACAGCTTGGTATTACCCACCTCAAAGTAACCAACTGCGAACCCCTTGTCTATGGGGATGTCGTGGCGTGTGGCCAACTGATACCACTGGTATGGTTTGCGCTTACGCTTCAGACGGACATTCACTATACGGCGAGTATTGTCCGTTAGATAACGGGCATCTACCACATTCACCACTTCTACGGACGCTATCTCCTTGGGGTCAAGAGGAGCTACACCGGAGTTGACGCTACGACCGTCGATGAGTATCAGCGGACTGCTGCCGTCTTGCATCTTGATGCTCTGCAAAACGGGATTTACCAGTAAGCGAGGTATCTCCTGCAAGGCTACAAAAGGATTCTTGCTGTTCTTAGCATACTTCGACAGATAGTATATCTCACCTGTCGCAGTACGCTTCAGACGATAGGTTCGGTCACCCTCGACGACCACCTCTTCAAGCTCACGGGTGTCCATGCGAAGGATGGACGTTACCGGACGACCCTTTTCCAGAGACTGATAGCTCGTCTGCATACCGATATAGCTGATTCGTCCTATCACCCTTGCAGAGTCGCATGTGATGGAGTACTCTCCGTTCTCGTCGGTAAGTCCACCGGCAAGATGTGTAGAGTCCGTCCTGCTGAGAAGGGCAACGGTGGCGTACGAGACCGGATAGTCGTCCTCGTCAACCACCTTACCCTTGATTATATACGACTGTGCCTGAACGCTCAGCGACAGCACAGCCAGAGAGAGAAATAATAATAATCTTTTCATACCTCGTTATTTTTCACGTTATTTTTCATATAAATATCATTCTGCAAAAGTAAAGAATGCTTCCGATACC
>JAFPED010000159.1 GCA_017423565.1 Prevotella sp.
ATATATGTTGAAAGGGAGTAGCAAATATGATAAAAGGGAGTTTTATATGGATGCATGGGGATTATCACGGTCGTGAAAAAACATTATCACGGTCGTGATAAAATGTTATCGCGTCCGTGATAATGTTTTTTAGTGCCCGCGTCTTTCCCTTTTTTGCTTTTAATCGTCCTAAAAGGGACTATCATAGACCGTGGCTTACCATATTGCAAAGATACAAAATTTTCGGCCGAAATGCAAGTTTTTTAGGAAGAAATTTCATATCAGGCATCTTACTGATGATTCTTTATTACGACCTTGCGACCGTCCTTCACGTAAATACCCGATGTGGTAGGTTCTCCCTGCAGTCGGCGACCATCGATGGAGTACCAGGCTCCTACTCCTGAGTTTTGGTCTGGAATAAGGTTTCCAATGCCAGTCGATACTTCTTCTACCGTCCAACCGGTGGGAATGCCACTGGTGCCTGTCGTCCAGTCGTTTATTCCCTCTGCCTTCACAAATGTTCCCGTGGCTGCCACTCCGTAGAGCCACTGGTGGGTGGCACGTTCCCAGTCGTTAGGTGACTCATTAGCCGAAAGGTCGGTAGCCAGACATTCCACGTAGTTCAGTTTCGAGCACTTAGCAAACATATACGAATAGCAGCCGCTGACCAGTATGGGAGCAGGCAGAACGGGGGCTTTCTCCAAGCTGGTGCAGGAAAAGAACATATCTGTATAACAGAGGTCGGCAAGAGTAGTAGCTGGCAGTTCTGGGGCGTTGATCAGACTGGAGCACTCATAGAACATACATTCGTAACATCGTTCAGCCAGCGTGGTGGCAGGCAACGTGGGAGCTGTCTCCAGTTTAGTACACCCTGCAAACATCCATTCATAACAGCCCTTAGCCAGTGTAGTGGCTGGCAGCTGGGGTGCCACGATCAGTGATGTGCAACCTCTAAACATATTGTCGTAGCAGTTGTAGTCCAACTCCATAGCAGGCAAGTCGGGAGCTTCTTCAAGCGCAATGCAGCCATAGAACATGCCATAATAGCACTCCTCTTCCATCTTGGTGGCAGGCAGTTCGGGTGCAGTTTTCAGATTCATACAATTAATAAACATATAATAGTAGCACCATGGGGCAATTGTAGTAGCAGGCAGTTGGGGTGCACGACTTATCGTTGACGATGTAAACATCATATTGTAGCATCCCTGCGTCAGTGTTGTTGCTGGCAATACCAAATCCTTGTTGCTGTGGCTGACGAAATGCTTGTTGTTCTCAAACAGCTTCTGGAAAGCGTATGGTATTGTCAGCGTGGTCAAAGTAGCATAGTCGGTGCTGCTGATAAGACTCATCACGTTGCCATAGACGTAACAGTCCTTGTCGAACTGGATATTTGTGGCTTTGGAAACATCTCCAGGCATGCCATACGCCGCATTATTACCACGCAAACACACCTTTGTGCCGCCAGAAAGATTGTCGATGGCAACGCTTGCCAGGCTTGTCTCTGTCCATGTGTTACCACCATCCATACTATATTCTATGGTCAGTTCCTGGGGATTACTGATTGTCACAGTTGTCGCATCCTCTATTGCTTCAAAGGTCAGCGGTGTAGTATAGGGGTCGTAGGACGATTCCAGTTCCACCTTCGTGTAAATCACCGTTGTCGCTTCGGAATCATAGACAACATTTATGTCACTGTGACGAACAACCTGACCATCTACGATTTCATACCAAACGTCCGTCACGGTGCGCGTATCAATATGGCTGACGATGCACTTTTCCACATCGGCAAGTGTTTCTATGCTTTCCGCTCTTGCTGTGGTTTGTGCGTCAAGTGCAGATTTGAACCCTGCATCGGTATCATACAGGTTTGCAGAGAACTCTGACGTGACCGTATTGTCAGCATAATACCTCTTTCCTACATACTGTGCACTTTTCCAGTTCGCATCCATCGCTGCAACAAGTCCGGCATCAGAGCAAAGAGTAATACCACTAACCTCTGCATCAGCCTGAAGTCCGTTGAGCAGAGTCGCATAACTGTTGTCAGACATACCTTGCAGACCGTTGAGCAGGTTTTTGATCACTTCCTCATTTCGGCTCATATCGCCCGAATAGAGATATTTAATCTTCGTCACGCCATCCACGACAACCTCACCAGCATACACCGTGGAGCTCTTATCGATGTTTTCAGATGTGGTAATAGTACTGACGCCGTTCTGTGCCCATACCGTGAGGTGGACAAATAGGGATGCAAGCAACAGTGTTGTCGCCTGCGCATGTCTTTTCAAATAGTTAATATGTTTCATAATAATAAATGTTTATAGTTTCTTTACGCAAAAATAACAATAATGAGCAAGAAATACTGCGTTGAAACCAATGATTTTGACGAACTGCCCCTTATGAGTGATGAACTAAGCCTGCATAAAAAATATTTTGCGTTAATTATTTGACTATTTGTTTTTTTGTTGTATCTTTGTGTTATGAAAGCACTAAAAAGAACCGTTATCGCATTCTCTGTACTATGCTTGAGTCTTTGTACGCAAGCACAAATAACGAGCCAACTCTCTTTTCGTCGATACACCACACAGGACGGTCTGCCCCAAATGCAGGCAGAACGTGTATGGCAAGACTCACGCGGGTACATATATATAGGTACGCTTTCCGGTTTCGTCCGTTTCGACGGTCATGACTTCACGCCCTTTCTGAAAGGACGTCGCCTGAACATCGTAGGGTTTCAGGAGATAGGTAATGAGGTGCGAGCCTTGGGTTTCTTCCGTCAATGGACTGTCAGTTATGACGAAGCATCGCCCCTACCCCTCGACTCACATGGTCATTGGCTGCTTAACAACTTCAATGCCGGTAGTCTGCCCAATGGTTATGTGATATTGGAAGACAGCTTAGAAGAGCATCGTCGTCTGTGTCGGATGACCACCCATGGCTTCACTACTATTCTTTCGAGTAGCGTGCTCGATGAGATGATGCCTGACCGAAAGCTTTATGTTGACGCTGATGTCACCTATGTGCCCACAGAGAAAGGTCTTTACAAGGTAGAGCGTCAGCCTGTTCAGGCTACTGTCAAGATTACTCTTCTCACCCGCAAACACGACATTTACACACTGCATCGCAACGGGCAGGAGTTATTGGCTTTTGCCTCTGATGGTATTTACAAAGTAACAGACCAACGACTTAAGCGTATTGCAACATCCAATTGGACATCTGCCAGCTATGGTCTGACTGTCAGACCATTACGCTCAGGTTCGCTGGTCATGGCCGATGAACACAGCATCTATCTGTATGACGGCCGTTCGGTACGTCAACTCTTCACTGGCATCAATCTTATTCGTGACCTATTGGTTGACCGCTGGGACCGTCTTTGGGTGGCAACTTATCAGGGAGTGTATTGCTTCTTTAACCGCTGTTTCACTAACCACACCCTAACCGACAAGAACGACATTGTACGAGCAATAGCCATTAACGACGAAGGACAGCCAGTGACAGGCACGCTCAATGGCAAAGTGCTAACAGCATCACATGTTATCAGTGACAATCCCGAACAATTCTTTGCTCCCTGTGCTGTCAATATTCAAGGAAACATTTACATGGCTGGCAATGGAGACATAGCATGTATAACTGGAGAAAAACTGAAATGGTTAGGGTTGCCACGCGACCGATATCAGTTTGTTGGGCAGGCATGGGGGCAACTCATCACCGGTAATCGCAACAGCATTATAGCTGTCAATCCTCAGACACTAACCGTCGATACGCTGACCACTGACATTCTGCACCCATGGTGTGTAGCACCTGACAACAAGAACAGGCTATGGGTGGGCAGCAGTTCAGGGCTATTCTGTATCACTCAAGACCATCAAGTCATTAAAAAGACATACGACAATCAGAAACTCATCATCACCACAATGATAGCTGACGACAAAGGAACAGTTTTCTTTGCTTCTGCTGATTCGGTGTTTATGATACATGACGAACAAATAGAGTCTCTCAATCCACAGTTGCCCAAACTGGCTGGTCACGAAGTGCGTTCACTTCATGTATCACCGCAAGGATATATAGTTGTAGCAGTGCTTGACGGACTATTTGTCGGGAACCTAAGTAAAGACTATAGTGTAAGTGACTTCCGTTTCTTCAACCATCTGAATGGTTTTACGATGACAGAACCCTTAAAAGCTACCATGGCAGAGCAAGCTGACGGCACAATATGGCTACCTGGTATAGAACAAATGATGTCGTTCCGTCCTGCTGACTTGCTGGCATATCATGAAGAGGACACCTATATCAATCCTCCACTCCGCTGGTGGCAGCATTGGTGGGTATGGCTGATAGGAATTTTACTGCTGTCTGTGGTCATATGGTCAGTTACCCGATGGTATGAGAAACGTAGGGCACGTCGGAGGTTGATACGTCTGCAACACGACAAACAGCAGCGCGAAGCACTCATTGCAGCCATTCGTCAGAAGGCTATCGAAGAGGTCAGAGCCAGCGAACTGGCAAAAGACATTGTGAAGATGACTGACAAACCGTTCGATGAGCGTCTGACGCTGCGCACTGCCAGTGGTACACTTATGGTTGATGTGAAGGACATAGCTTACTTCAAGGCCGACGGCAACTACTCATTGATTGTTACTTTCCATAATCAAAGCACTGTATTGTTAGGACTTGGTGCATTAGAAAAGATGCTTGACCCTGCCATGTTCGTCCGGGCAGACCGTAGCACCTTGGTAAACATTCATTACATCAGCAACTTAATGCCCAGACAGCGTCGGTGTATTTTCCGTTCACCTACTGGACAGGAGGTGGAAACCACCCTTCTGGCTCCTGCCTTCAAGCGACTGACAGAACTACTATGACTAAAAAAGAAATGTAAATCGTTTTGTTTTTCCACTCTTTTCATTATCTTTGCCCACAAAACCAAATAACTAATGAACTGATGAAACGAATTTTACTATTTCTGATGGTGTTGACTGCCACACTGAACATCCAGGCAGCCGTCGATCCGAACTTCTACATTTACTTGTGCTTCGGACAATCGAACATGGAAGGCCAGGCAGAGCCTCAAACGGTGGATAAGGCATACTGGTACACGGCATATACATAATAAACGGAAAGAAACGAATAAAAGAATAAACAAAAGAAGCCACCCTTGCAGGTGGCTTTTCTTTTGTTTATTTTTTAACTGGACGAGGTTCTTCCTTACTTTCTGGTTTAGGCTCTGCATTGGCTTGTGCAATACTGTCTTGCTTTGCCTTTTCCTCTGCTTCTATACGGATGCGTATCTCATCAATCTTCATAGAAGCCTCGTCGGAATGCTCACCTTGGTTAGCATATAGTTTCAGATAGGCCTCGTACGACTCTATGGTGTTAGCATCAGTAGCTTGCACCCAGTCTAAAGAATCAATGGTAAGGCGGCCTTCCTTAACGTGTATGTTCTGTGGGTACTTATCAATAAAGGCCTTGATGATTGAGCGGCTCTTGCTGGCATAGGCATTCTGCCAGTCGTTTTCTATTTGCTGCAGTCGATTAAGAACCGACTGTACGCTGTCACGACGTTCCTTTGGAGCTTGTGGATAACGCAGCAGATAGTCCTGAAGGATAACAGGCTCGGCGCTACTGATGGCACGTTCGAAGGCATCGACCTCATTTTGTTGTTCCATCTTATTATACATATAGATAAAGAGGAAGACTATAGCCATAGCAGCTACCATAAAAACAACAAATGCAATGGCAACAGGATGGCGACTGCGTTTTTGCTCTATGGGAGCTTCTGTGGGTGACGATTTCAAAGTCTGAACTCGTGGAGTGCGCTGGGTATCTTCGTCGTCGTAACGTACAGACTTAGGCTTGACAACAATAGGCTGTGCGAGAGAATGATGACAATTAGGACAAACATCATGAAAAGCGAACACCAGTTCGCCACACTCGGGACAACGAAGAATATTACCTGCGATATCAACCCCACAACTGGGGCATGTTTTAGCGTGGTCACTTACCTGATGACCACACTCGGGACATTTTATGATTGCCATTTACACTGAAAAACTTACTTTATCAATAATTTTGAATGCAAAGGTACAAATAATTCATAATTCATAACCTATAATTCACAAGTTTTTTTTACCTTTGCCTCAAAATCTTGATGCAATGAAACAATTACTTATTATTATGGGGATGTTGCTCGTGCTAACATCGTGTGAGAAAAACGAAGAGAAAGAGGAGACTTATACCGGACCTGCAGACCGGACTGTCATAGTATATATGTCGGCTGAGAACGAATTATCAACATTTGCAGCAGCAGACACTACAGAGATGATAGAAGGTTCCAAACTATTGTCTGGTCACAACAATCTCATCGTGTTCTTAGACCAAGCAAGCACGTCAGCAAAACCAGCAGTCTGGCGCATAGATAAAGGAAAGAAAGAACTGGTGAAGCAGTTTGATAACGACTTCTACGCATCAGACCCAGATAAGATGTACGATATACTGGAATGGATAGGCAAGGAGTATCCGGCAAAAAACTATGGTCTCGTGTTATGGGGACATGCTACAGGATGGGTCATACATAATGACTCGGTGGAGGTGGCTCCGACGAGTCCTCTCCGCAAGGCCTATGGTCGTGACACGGGTGACAACTCTCGAAACTTAGACAAGGGAAACTGGCTAAACATGCCGACATTGTCTTTGGTACTGAAGCATCTGGACTATCATCTCGACTACATCTTCTGTGACATCTGTCTGATGTCGAATGCCGAGACTGCATACGAACTACGCAACGTCACAGACTACCTGATAGCTTCGCCGGCAGAGATACCTGGACAGGGAGCTCCCTACGACAAGATAATGCCCTATTTGTTTCCTGGTGATGTCGCGAGTTACCAGAAGATAATTGATACGTACTGCACCTCTGTGAATGACAAACTTCCCATGACGGTGATAAAGATGAGTGAAATGGAGCAGTTGGCTGAGGCCACAAACGTTATACTAAAGACTATATCACCTACGAAGGATGAAGAATTGGACTTTAGCGGGCTGATTTATTATGACGGTTCGAAGCCACGCAATCTACGTGTACATTATGACATGAACGATTTTCTGCTTCGTTATGCCACAACCGAAAACTACAAGCAATGGAGACAGGCATTTGACCGTGCCGTTATCTATAAGAAACTGGCGACGTCATGGCAGACTGCTGGTCATGTGAATTTCAATGACTTCACTGTGACTGAGGAGAAATTCGGAGGAATGTCAATGTTTATTCCACGTGAATATTACGACCATTACTCTTACAGTTTCTTCTTCAACGAAAACTATCCGAAGACACAATGGTACTGGAAGGTAGAATGGAATAATTATGGTTGGTGAATAATAACCTTGACTTTTGCGATGCGACGCTCGTCCATCTCTAAGACCTCAAAGGTGAAATGCTGGAATTTAAGTTTCTCATGTAACTCTGGGAAGTCGCCTTTAATCTCCAACAACAGGCCGGCCAGCGTGTCGGCATCGCCTTGGACATCCTCAAAGATGTCATC
>JAFPED010000160.1 GCA_017423565.1 Prevotella sp.
ATATGCTGATGCCGAAGCTACTCTCGCAGCAAAGGCTGAACTCTATGCAACATGGCCCGACTACCTGCAGTTGAAGGCTGCCACAAAGGTTGATGTAACTCAGGAAGACTTCACATTCGACCTTGTATCAACTGGTTCAAGACCTAACCTTGACCTTGCAAACATCTATGAGCCTCTGGAAAAGGACGAGACAATTCTTGCCTTCGACTATACTGCTGAGCAGGATATCGAGAATGGCGTGATCATGTACAATACTCCTCAGCTGATGACTGATGTCAGAGAGCAACTTGCTACTCTTCCCGCAACAAGCGAAATGACTACAGTTTACGTCAATGTTGCAAAGGGTATTAAGCAGCTCGGCTTCGGTACTGCTGTAGATCATGGTATCCGTTGGTACATCAACTACAATGCCGGTGCAGAAGATGTTCTTAAATTAGTTGCCCAGAACTTCCGCTTCATTACGAAGGCAGAGATGAAGGCAGCTGGCGGCAAGCCTCTGAATGGTGAGGTTGGTGACGTGAACGATGACGGTGACGTTTCTATTGCCGACGGTGTAGCTGTTCTGAACGCAATGGCAGGTCAGGATGTTCCTGGTGATGCTGATGTGAACGGCGACGGTGACATCTCTATTGCCGACTTCGTAGCAGTCCTCAACATCATGGCAGGACAAGGACAATAATCTCTCAGACTACTCTATCATTCTCTTGGTCAGGCCTCGTGCCTGACCAAGAGAATATCTTTAAATTAAGTAACACCTATTTATATTACAACAATGAGGAAGCTCATTCTTACACTCTCAACGTTATTCTTTATCATCTGTTCTTGTACGGAAGACATTGATACATCTGCGCGCTATGTCTTTACGGAATATACAGTTGCCAGCTATCTTGAGGCACACGCAGACTATTCACAGTATCTCGAACTGACAAAGTTGGTGCCTGTGAGTGGTAGGAGTAAGTCTTCCGTCTACCAGCTCCTGACGGCGCGTGGTAACTATACATGCTTTGCACCCACTAATGAAGCGATTAATGATTACCTGAAAGACTTGGTTGAACAGGGATTGATTAACGAACCTTCGTGGGATGCTTTTACTGACGAAAGGAAGCTCGACTCTATCCGTAAGGTTGTCGTGCTTAACACGGTTATTGATGGTGGCGATATGGAATCGCAGCGATACACCATCAACCTTATTAATTCAATTGGATACGGAAAAGAAAATGCAGAGTTCCCTCTGCCTAATATATATGATCACAAGCTGACTGCCAGCAAGAGCAAAGGAGATACAATCTACCTTGACAAGGAGTGTCCTATGGACCCTGTCAATTGTGACATTCCTGTCATCAATGGTGTCATCCACCAGTTGCACAAGGTTATTGCTCCAAAGGACGAGTCTTGTGCCCGCTATTTGCAAGTTATCCTCGATGAGAAGCGAGAGGGCTATCTGATGATGGCCAGAGCGTTGCAGGCTTGCGGCTTTATGGACACGCTGAGCAAAGTGCGCGATGAGGCTTACGAAGCGCTTTACCAAGCAGAAGGTGAAAACCTTGACATGAAGGATTACCAGTCGAAGGGTGGCGGCGACATGTCTGCTACGGCTGGAGACCCGGATGCACATGCTCCAGAGCACAGAAAATATGGTTTCACGATTTTCAGCGAGACAGACGAGTTTTGGCAGTCGCAAGGAATTGATCCGACGGCTTCTGATGCTATTGAGAGGCTGCAGAACTGGATTGTGACAAACAACATGTACCTCAGCGATGGTGGTTATCAGGCCGACAACAACTACACTTCTCCCAAGAACATGTTGTATCAGTGGGTGGCCTACCATGTGTTGCCCATGAGAATTCCTGCCAACAAGTTGGTGCACCATTGCAACGAGTTGGGTTATAGCTACAGTGCTCCTACCAGGTACTCCATCCCAGTCATGGAGTGGTATCCGGTGTTTGGAGGTGGCCGTTTGATTAAGATTTACGAGAGTGCTGAGAGTAATGGTATATACCTGAATACTTTCCCTGAAAGAGACAATGGTATAACTGGAACTGGACACGAGAGCTATTGCGCTCCTGAGAAGCGTGGCGTTCTTATCGAAACGAACAGTGAAAAAGCGATAGTTACTGACATTGTCAATGCCTGCATCTATCCCATAGACAAGCCTCTGGGATATAATGATGTCACGCGTGATGACTTAGGCAAGGAACGTATTCGCTTCGACCTCTTTGCCCTCTTCCCCGAAGCCATTACCAATGGCATTCGTCGTGCTGACAGCCCGCTCGGCAAGTGGCAGCATGTCTTTGTGTCTCTCTACAACAGGTATAATTATTTCGACAACATGAGAATCATGAATGAGGAAACGCACTTCATTCATTATAATGGTTACAAGACGCCTTGGGCTAACTACAGTGGTGACGAGGATAAGGCTTTCGGACATTTTGATATTATTTTCAAGCTGCCTCCTGTCCCCAAACGCAACACATACGAGTTCCGTTACAAACTGCTTGCCACTGCTGCTCGCGGCATTGTGCAGGTTTACTTCGGTAACAATCCGGACAAACTCCCAGTAGCCGGCATTCCTATTGACATGACGAAGAATGTGGAAGTCTTCTTTGGCGAAGGTGCAACGTGGGGAGACTTGTCGGACAACGGCAAGGATGAAGACCAGATTATCGACATTGACCATAAACTCCGCAATCACGGCTTGATGAAGGCAACGAAGCACGAGACAGAGATGAGCGCTACTGCTACTGCCCGTTCGAAGAACAATTGTAGCCGACACATCATTGTGCGTCAGACACTCGATCCTAGCGAGACTTATTATGTCCGCTTCAAGTCTGTGCAGCCCGACCTGACACGTCCTGAGCTGTACCTCGACTACTTCGAGTACTGTCCGAAGGAGATATATGACAGCCCCGAAAAGCCGGAGGACATCTGGTGATGTAAAGAGCTGATTATCAAGCAGGCGTGCTTTTATGTAGGTAAGGGCACGCCTTGTTTGTGAACACAGCGTGGATAGTTGTCAAACGACACACGTGTAATTGTCAAACTTCACACTAGTAAATTGCAATCGTCACACTAGTAAATTGCAATCGTCACTGTAGTTGTTTGAGAATGACTCATAAAGCATAATAAATATAAAGGTATGAAACGAATATTATTCCTCTTTTCCCTCTTGCTGACAGCCTTGTTGACGACGGCCCAGCAGAAGTCTTTGCGCGAGTTGCAGCAAGCCTTTGTCGATTTGCGTTTC
>JAFPED010000161.1 GCA_017423565.1 Prevotella sp.
CTTATAAATAATATTTGAGGACGCAAACATATTTACGCATTAAAAATGCTTATACTCATTACGGTCGGATTGCAAATCCAACCGAGCAGGGACCGGAGGTCGAGCGAAAGATGACAGATAAGGAACAGTAACAGAAGGAACAGTAAAAAACAAAGAAAACCTTCCTGCGTACGTGCATACGTACGCGTGAAATATTTTTATAAAAACTACTGTTACTACTGTTACTGTTACCAGGAAGTGTATGAAAAACAGGTGCATGTATTTGGAAAAACAGGTGCACCCATTTGACAAAACAGGTGCACCTGTTTGGACTGACAGGTGCACCCGTTCAGGAGAAAGATTCATAACTTGATGTCCAATGTCGTACGGATGTCGGCTGAAGAGGCACCAATCATCAGTCGGATGGTGCCACGCTCTTCAACAAACCTGTGGGTAGTAATGTCCCAGTAGCTCAGGTCGTTGCGGTCAATGTTCAGCAGTACCTCAGCTGTCTTACCTTTATAAATATGTACGCGAGAGAAAGATTTGAGCTGTTTCTCTGGATGCTCGACGGTGGACTCAGGATAGCTGACGTATAACTGTACCACCTCGTCACCGTCATATCCACCAGAGTTTGTTACAGGAACAGCTATCTGAATTCTTTTCTTGTCTTTTTTCACCAGCCGCGGCGTGCCATATTCGAAGGTCGTGTAGCTGAGTCCGTGTCCAAAGACATACAGTGGTTCATGTTGTTGATACATGTAAGTGCGGCCATGACGAATGTCGTAATCCATCATTGGAGGTAGGTCCTGCAAGTCCTTCACCCATGTCTGCGTAGTACGTCCTGCCGGATTGGTATGGCCAAACAGTACGTCTGCCAGTGCGTGGCCTTGTTCCTGACTGCAGTGTGTCAAATGAATAATGGCTGGCAGGTGTTCTTGACTCCAGTTGATGGCGTATGGGAAACTGCTTACCAATGCCAGTATGGTGTTTGGATTGACACGATGGAGCAGACGAATCATATCCTCGTCAGGCAATTGTAATGACTGACGGTCAACAGCTTCGCGACCATCACTGGCAACAGGACAGAATTTCCAGTCGCTCTTGGTTCCATACGGATGGTTACCTGTACAGACGATGACCATGTCGCACTTTCGTGCCAGTTCTTCTGCCTCGCCCATACGGTTGTTGGGGGCATAAAAGACTTCAATGCCTTGTCGTGCAGCTTCCTCACGAATGCCTTGCAGGATGGTAACTTCGTAGGGTGGGGTGCCACTATACCAATCCTGTACAATGTGATTTGCATAAGGACCAATGACGGCAATGCTCTTGACACGTTGTGGGTTGACGGGCAGTGTCTGTTGCTCGTTCTTTAAAAGAACAATACTCTTGGCCGTTACTTCGCGAACAAACTGATGGACCTCTTCACGGTTGAAGGGTGCAATGATAGTGGAGTCCATGCCTATGTGGTGGTAGGGATTCTTCGTCTGTGAACCATCTAATAGTCCCAGCTTCAGTGCTACATAAATGTTGCCACGTATGGCACGGTCGATGTCTTCTTCTGTCAATATGCCTTTCTCCAGTGCCTCTCGGGCTTCGTCAGCACTACGGTCAAGAATTTGTCCTACGTTGGCACGTACTATAGCGGCTGTTCCTTCTGCACGTGTAGGAAATGCCTTGTGGGCTTCTACAAGTAGTGTCAGGGCATAGCCGTCAGTACAGATGATGCCGTTGTTGCCCCATTCTTCTCTGACAATGTCGTTCAGACAGGGATTAATGCACATGGGTGTGCCGTTCCAAGCATTATACGATGCCATCATCGCACGGCTACCACCCTCGGTAATGCCTTTATAAAAAGGATAGGAATAATATTCCCTGAATAGTCGTTCGTCAAAATTGCTCGACGTAGAGTCACGGCCATCCTCATTACTGTTAGCAAGAAAATGCTTCATCAGGGCTGCTGTCTTCCAGTAACGTGGGTCGTTGCCTTGCAAACCACGTACCATGGCAATAGTGAGCTGTGCCGTCAGGTAAGGATCCTCGCCAAAGCACTCCTCAGTGCGTCCCCATCTTGGGTCACGGCCTAAGTCGGCATTGGGAGCATAGACCACAAGTCCCTTGCGTCGTGCCTGTGGCTGACGGATGTAGTAACGAGCCTCTTCTGCCTCTATGTCACCTATACGCTGCAACAATGTAGGATCCCACGTGCAACCCAATCCATACGACTGTGGAAACATGGTGGTTGGCAGGTCGTCAGGCACTTCGCGTCCGTTCTCTGTATGGTGCCCGTTATTCATAGCCGGTCCGCCAAGTGCCAGTCCGTGGAGACCTTCATAAGTGGATAAAGAGGGTATTTGCAGGCGTTCAACTCCAAGGTTTGTGGTCAGCAGGTGTATTTTCTCGTCTATTGTCAGCATCTTAAGCAGCAATTCCACACGTTTCTCGTCATTCAGTTTTGTGTTCTGAAAGGCATATTCTTGTGCTATGCTCACTGTAACGGTGCTGAGCAAGAGAATAATAATGGTAGTTAGTCTAGTATGTCTCATATTGGTTATAGCATTTCCAGCAGCTTGCGGTCTGCATCAGTCCAGTTCAGTGTCTCCAGTTCTTCGCGCTTGAGCCATTTGTAATCCAGGTGGTCCAGTAGCTTGAAGGAGTCTTCATCGTCGCCAGGACGACAGTAATAGGCTGCCAGATGGGTGGTGAAGTCAGGGTAGTCGTAATCGAACTCTGTAATCTTACGTCCTACATAGATGTCCCAGTCCATTTCTTCCTTTATTTCTCTGATAAGTGCTTCGTGGTCACTTTCGTCTCCGTCAACCTTTCCACCAGGAAACTCCCATCGCTCAGAAATATAAGGGTAACGGCTACGTGTACGTTTCATACATAGAAATTTGTCGCCTCGTTGTATGACAGCTGCTACGACACGTCGTGTCTCAATCTTTTTCTTCATAGGTATGGATATTTATAGTTTTCACTGCAAAATTATAAAAAAAAATTGAATGAAGGGTTACAAATGTAGATAATTTTGTAACTTTGCAGCAGATAAACTATAAATATGTATATTGCAATAGCTGGAAACATAGGTTGCGGCAAGACAACACTGACAAACATGCTGGCTCATCACTATGGGTGGGAAGCGCGTTTCGAGGCTGTGACCGATAATCCCTATCTGGAGGACTACTATAAGGACATACGTCGCTGGTCGTTTGCCTTGGAGGTCTATTTCCTCAAAGAGCGTTTTCGTGACCTGTTACGTATAGCAGAGTCCGACCATACCATCATTCAGGACCGTAGCATCTTCGAGGGTGTTTATGTCTTCACTGCCAACAATAAGTCGATGGGTAACCTGAGCGACCGCGACTTCGAGACATATATGGAGCTGTTCGAGCAGATGATGCACATGGTAAAGCTGCCTGAACTGATGATTTACTTACGTGCATCGGTACCTCATTTAGTGGCTAATATCCAAAAACGTGGGCGTGACTACGAGCAGACCATTCAGCTGGAGTACCTTCAGAACCTGAATGACCGTTACGAGGACTTCATCTTCAACCGATACAAAGGACGTTTGCTGGTCGTTGATGTCGATCATCTTGACTTTGAGCATGAAGCAAAGGATTTTGCTGGTATCATTGACAAGATAGATCGAACGCTCTTCGGACTCTTTTCATAAGAAACCTCTAATCTTTATTCTCAAACCTCAAAATCTCAAATCATCATGCATATAGCAATAGCAGGAAACATTGGAAGTGGTAAAACCACACTGACGAAGATGCTGGCCAAGCGATATGGCTGGATACCACGTTTTGAACCTGTTGACAACAATCCCTATCTGGCTGATTTCTATGCCGACATGAAACGTTGGTCGTTTAATCTTCAGGTTTATTTCTTGAATAAGCGTTTTAAGGAGGTGGTGGAAATATCACAGTCGAACGATACCATCATACAGGACCGTACCATCTTCGAGGATGCACGCATCTTTGCACCTAACCTGCATGGACAGGGGATGATGAGCGACCGTGATTTCCAGAACTATACTGATTTGTTTGACCTGATGATGTCGTTGGTGAAACTGCCTGACTTGATGATTTACATCCGTTCAACCATACCCAATCTGGTGGCACAAATTCAAAAACGCGGTCGTGAGTACGAGCAGACCATCCAATTGGACTATCTGCAGGGACTGAACAACCGCTATGAGGAATGGATTGCCGGTTATAAGGGAAACCTGATTATCGTCGATGGCGACACGTGTAAGTTCGGTGAAGACCATGCGGCCTTCAAGCAGGTTACCGACATGATTGATGCCAAGCTCTATGGGCTGTTCCCCATGGAGTGAGGGTAGTGTTTAAACAATTCACACAATCCGAGTCACTCCTACTTACCATCAAAAGCCTCCCCATCGCTTGCGGTTGCAAACAGATGGGGAGGCACATTATTTAGATTTTATTTCTACTCGTCACAGTCTATTGATTACTATTTTATTTCCTTTATGGATGTAGATGCCGCGCTGCGTCGGCTTGCCGTTGAGTTTGCGGCCGTCGAGCGTGTACCAATCATCCGATTGAACATTGAACATTGAAGACTGAACATTCTGGACGGAAGTAGTTCCGCCGCCAAAGTTCAGCACGATGGCGTGTGCTGACGATGAGGGGTCACCTACCGAGAGACCCTGTTTCAGTTGGAAGTAGGCGCGGTGGCAGCCGATGGTCATTTCCCCATTAGGATAATGAAGGGTGTTGCTGCTGCCGAGGTAGAGCTTCGTGTTGTCGCCCTCCGCGGGGATGGTGACGGGGGCATAAGTGCCGGTGAAGGTGAGCACGTCCGTGACGGTGGCGTCATTCGTGGCATTGCTGATGGTCACGTCCTCGAAGACGGGGTTGGTGATGTCGGTGCCGCTCTCGTCCCACTTGATGATGAAGGGCGTGCCGGCAGGGATGGTCTCGGCGGCGTCGAAGTTCAGCGTCAGCGTGCC
>JAFPED010000162.1 GCA_017423565.1 Prevotella sp.
ATAGTCGTCGGTGAAGACAAGGCAGTTAGGGTTGGCGAGGGTGAGGCTTTTCAGTACATTCTGTTTCCTGATGTCGATGGCCGTGGCATTGACAGGTGCGCTGAAGGAAGTTGGTGCCTCGAAGCACTCGGAGCTGCCGTCGTCGTAATAGACCTTGATGCCAGGACGGAGCGTGAACGACATAGGCTCGAATGAGGAGTTAATAATCCTATCCACTGAGAAAAGACCATCATAGCAATAGTTGTACAACTCCAGCTTGTAGGTAGTAGCAGCGTTATTCGAGTTGTTACGGAGCGACATGTCAAAATCCACTTCGGTTTGCCCACCAGCTGGCAGGCAGATGCTTCTGCTATCAGAATAAGTACTGTTGCCTACAGTCAGTTTCGTTACTGCATATCCCACATAGTCGCTATCGTTTTCGTTGACAACCTGTACCTTCATCTTGAGCGACTTGCCATAAAGGTAGTTTTCAGCGGTGTTGAAGGATTCGATGGTGGGTGTCATGGTCATGGTTAGATTCTTACTGATTTTTGCTGACTTCTTCACCAGCACCTGGAAGTCGCCTATCTTTCTGCCGTTGAAGTCTCCTTGACAAAATCTGAAGGTGTAAAGGGAATCGACATCGGATGCTCCATAATAGGTGCCGTTGAGAAAGGCTTTCATGTCCAGGCATTTTGTCTCGTTGTCTTGCAGAATCACCGATTTCGTGTCAAGCCGATGGTAGGATGTCGATGTGTAGGTGCCTGATTTGGTCTCCTTGATAGAGAACAGAGCAATATCTCCCTCGAAGGTCTTGCCATCGCTCACGTTCTTGGTGACGTATGCCTTGAGCTGATTTGAGCCGAAGGTGGGGTCAAGAACGAAATACATGGTATCCACCTTGACGTCGGTGGTATAGCCATACATCTGGGTGGTCATGGTTCCATCGTCATTGACATTCACGTCGGCAAAAGTCAATTCCGAGTCTTCGGCAGCCTTCCACACAGTGCTGCCCTCGTTCTTCTTGATGGCTACCACCCTGTAGTTGCCTTTTGAGAGACCTCTGATGGTGAAGGGTTGTGTTGAGAGAAGAGTTGCATTCGCATAGTATGGCCAGTCTTCATAGCAGACATTGAGGGGAACGACACTTTGGTCGTCTTTCAAGTAACCGATGCCATAGGCACATTCCTCTGCCAACTGTAAAGGATGAGTGATCTGCACCTCCAGCGTACTGTCGTTGATGCATTGAGTCAGTTTCACCGTGGATTCAGCCGACGAATTTCCGTCAGTTGCAGCCCTCAGTCCTATGATGACACCCTGACCAGAGGTGTAACTCGTGGTTGAGCCAGTAGTACCGTCGGGATAGTATTCGCTGACAGAGGAAAGCAGGTAATATCCATCGGAGCCAGGACCCCATCCCCAGTTGAAGTGGAACATATTGTCGCCGTCATAGCCGTCGATGACATACGCATGGCTTCCACCATCGGAATACATAGGATAGCCCTCGGCCAATTCATTATAAATCAAATTGAACCATGCCAGGGAGGAATAGTTTTTCTTTTCAACATAGCGTGCATGTCCTCCATAGCCGAAATACTTGATAAGGGTGTATTCGGACAATGATGATCCGGATGATGACACTCCGTAGTCCATCCTCACACTGACACCACACAGATACATGAGCATGGCCACGGCATCGCATTGTGCAGGGGTGGAGTTTTTGTCGTAAGTATCTGCCATATTGTCCCAATCAATCGTTGTGCCAGCAGGTATAGGGTCTATCTCGAAGCTGTTACTTCTTGAGGTATAGCCAGGAATATCTGCTATCGTGGCATCTGGGTATTTGTAGAAGTTCATCAACTGTGCCATAGCTGTCGCAACACAACCTGTGACGCAACGCACGGTGTCGCCTTTGCTGTTGATTACATAAGGAGCCATGTTGTTGAAAGGACTGTCTTGATCCCAATGTGTCGTAATGAGAGGTTCAATGGCCTTTTTAACGGGGGCGCGCCTTTTCGACTTTCTGCTGACAACAGTGACATCGCTATCCATACTGGCTAATTCTTTAGCTAATTCACCAAGATAGTACTTCATATTATCGGGCATCGCCTCTGGGTCGATGTGTCCTGTAGGTGAATAACCCAGCACCTGTTCCGTACGGTCATCACCA
>JAFPED010000163.1 GCA_017423565.1 Prevotella sp.
ATGTTCTCTGGAAGCGAAACAAGTGACAGCCGTTATATGTTCTATACTGACGGTCAGGAGCAGTGGCTTACAAAAGCTATTGACGACCAAAGTCAGGGATTCTTTGGAGAGAAGTTCTCTAACTTGACAGATGCCGGAGAGGCAGCATCTAATACTGGTGCCGTAGGTGCAGACATCGATTATCCCGTATTCCGTTTGGCTGATGTATATTTGATGCTGGCGGAGAGCGTATTGCGTGGCGGAACTGGTGCTACCCGTGATGAGGCATTACAATTAGTAAATAAATTGCGTGAGCGTGCTTTCGGCACTGCTGATGGTAACATTAACGAAGCACAGTTTACTTTGCAGTTTATCCT
Source organism: Prevotella sp. (assembly GCA_017423565.1). Taxonomy (GTDB): domain Bacteria; phylum Bacteroidota; class Bacteroidia; order Bacteroidales; family Bacteroidaceae; genus Prevotella. Next base: position 357 of record JAFPED010000163.1, read on the forward strand.
TGACGAACGTGCTCGTGAACTCTATTGGGAGAGTTGTCGCCGTACTGATCTTATCCGTTTTGGTCAGTTTACCGGTGGTTCTTATAAATGGCAATGGAAGGGTGGTGTTGTTGATGGTCGTGCAACGGAAAGTAAGTATAACGTTTATCCCATTCCTACAGCAGAACTTTCAGCAAATCCGAATTTGAAGAATGAAAACTATTGATAACCTTATGAAACAGATAAAATATATCATAGCATCGCTTTTTGCTGTCATGCTTTTTACTGCATGCAACAAAGACGGTGACACCATCACCACATCAGGTGCTCAGCCTGTTGTGCTTAGTGGCTCCGGTGATGTCGTCATCAACAAAGATTATGCCACAGGACTGGCTTTGACCCTTAATTGGACTGACAACAGTCGTCTGACGACCAATGACGAACGTGTGCAGACTCCTATCGGAACGACAGTCAACACGCTCCAGTTCGCAAATACGAGCACGTTCGATGCTCCTATCGAGATTCTGACAGAGACTGGTACTACTTCTATGCAGTTTACTGCTGAATATCTGAACTCCCTTGTGGGACGAGTTGGTCTGGAGAGTGATGTAGCGTCCACATTATATATCCGTATGCGTTCTGTATTGGCAAATAATGTAGATCCCCAGTACAGTAATATCTACCAGATTCAGGTAACACCATATAGCATCGATATGACTATTGGATTCGTTCTTGATGCAAGCCGTGCTGATACTGGTAATACGTTGGCATCTCCAAACTCAGACGGAGTTTACAGCGGATTCCTCGGTGTGGGCGGCTGGTACAACTGGTGGTTGCAAGAAGGTAATGGAGTGCTATGGGGTAATATTGGCGATGATGGCGGTGGCAAGCCTTTTGTCATCAGTAGCAATGACCAGCACTGGAATTTCTGGTATCCGGGGCAGTCTGGCTGCTATTATACTGTTGTCAATACTGTTCGTCAGGAATGGTCTGCACTCTTTATCCCGTCACTCACAGTAAGCGGTGATATTACTGGTGAGATGACCTATAATCGCAAAGCTAATAAGTGGACACTTGCTTGTCAGGCATCTCAAGCAGGAACTGCTACAATCCAGATAGCAGGAACTGGTAAGCTGTATAACTCACAGACTGGCACTGATGATGCGGCTGCCATTGACACACCTGTTGCATTCGGTAATGAGAATGGGGAACTGACCTTTGGTGAGACAGCATCGAATATCACGGTGAACATTCCATCTGCAGGGGATGTGACCTTGTCCCTTGATCTTTCCAATCCAAAGGAATGG